>NZ_JBFSUV010000109.1:0-1011 GCF_041467515.1 Vibrio sp. 10N.247.311.12 | reverse complement strand
GATCAGATCATCTAAGTTCACTCACATACTTAGAGCAATGCCAAAGCCTCGCTACAGAACAACTAACTGGAAACAATATAACCAAGCCCTAATCAATCGTGGTTCACTGACATTCTGGATTGATGAGGAAGCGATTCAACAGTGGAAGCAACTCAAGCAAGGTAAACGAGGTCGACCTCGATTGTTTAGTGACTTAGCCATTACGACCGCCCTCATGGTTAAACGAGTATTCGCGATGCCGTTGAGAGCGTTACAAGGATTCATCGATTCTGTTTTCAAACTCGCTCAACTCCCGTTGTCATGTCCTCATTATTCATGCATCAGTAAACGAGCCAAAACGGTTAATGTGTCATTCAAGACAAAGACCCGAGGCGCAATACAGCATTTAGCCATTGATGCAACAGGGCTAAAGGTCTACGGTGAAGGTGAATGGAAAGTAAAAAAACATGGTACTGACGGGAAGCGTCGAGTTTGGCGTAAGCTCCATTTAGCCGTAGACACTGGCACTCATGAAATCATTGCGGCTGAGTTAAGTTTATCGAATGTCACTGACGGTGAAGCTCTTCCTAATTTACTGAATCAAACTCGTCGTAGAATCAATGAGATATCTGGTGATGGAGCTTACGATACAAGACAATGCTACGAAGCAATACGTATTAAACAAGCTGTTCCACTTATTCCACCGAGAGAAGGTGCTGCTTTTTGGTTACGAGGTCACCCCCGTAATCTGGCGGTAGCTTGCCAGAAATTATACGGCTCAAATAAACATTGGAAAAAGAAGTACGGTTACCATAAACGGTCACTTTCAGAGACGGCTATGTTCCGTGTAAAGACACTGTTTGGTGGGCGATTAAGTTTAAGAAACTATAATGCTCAGGTTGGTGAAACCTACGCCATGATTAAAGCGTTGAATAAGCTCACAGGGTTAGGTATGCCTAAAACGATAGAAATAGCCTAATAATCACCCATACTGGCCGTTTCTATCTGAGATCCAATTAGGAAACAAAGCCG
>NZ_JBFSUV010000108.1:0-1028 GCF_041467515.1 Vibrio sp. 10N.247.311.12 | reverse complement strand
CGCGATTAGGCTCAAAGCGCACTTCACCTTCAAGGGTGATAAACAGTTCGCCTTCTGTGAAGCTGAACTGCTGTTCTCCTGAAATACTTTGATCCAGTGTGTTTACGACACCGTCATAAGTGAACCGAGTGATCGTCGCGCCATCAGCACTTTGATTTGGCATTACATCAATGGTGTTGGTTGTGATTGTACCGTCAGCAAGATTTGGCTCGGTGATATCTAACGTACCGTCTTGCATGATTTGAACATCATCACCGATAGTCACATTAAGCTGAGACACCAATGAATCGTCGCCGTCCGTATCAACCGCATAAATAGGCAGATCAAAGCTCAGATCGTTCTTATCTAAACCATCTACATGGTCTAACGCTTCAAGCAGAGTAAAGGTGTATTCACCCAATGTGCTCGTAGAGAAAGCAATCGTAAACACTGGGATTTCAGCGCCCGAACCGTTGGTAATAAAGCCAATGTAAGTACCCGGATTAGCCGAATCTTCTTTTATCTCAACCGAAAATCCATTCGATTTAAGTGCACCGCCCACATTAAACTCTGTTGGTTCAATACGGAAACTTGCTACATCGTCGCTGCCTGCGGTAAAGGTAATCGTCTCGGTTGCGCTAACTGTACTTCCGCTGGGAGCAGAGCCGTCATTAAGGTTGGTTTCAGAGAGAGTAACGCTTGGCACTGCATCAATGGTTGGGATATCACCATCAGTAATAGTCAGAGTGACCGTTGACGTCACCACATCGTTATCTAAATCGCTTGAAGTCACCACTATCGACTTCACGATATCTTCGCTAGCTGTGTGATCTAGGTTGCGATTGGGTTCGAAACGCACGTCACCTTGAAGAGTGATGAACAACTCGCCTTCAGTGAAGCTAAATTGCTGCTCACCATTGTCCGTTTGCTCCAGAGTGCGAACTTGCCCGTCATACGTAAACTGAGTGATCGTCGCACCATCGGCACTCTGATTTGGCATCACATCGATGGTGTTGGTTGTGATTGTGCCATCTGCAAGATTTGGCTCA
>NZ_JBFSUV010000107.1:0-1066 GCF_041467515.1 Vibrio sp. 10N.247.311.12 | reverse complement strand
TCTTCGTTCAGCGTGTGGTCTAGATTACGATTAGGCTCAAAGCGCACTTCACCTTGAAGCGTGATGAATAGTTCACCTTCTGTGAAGCTAAACTGCTGCTCGCCGTTATCATTTTGGTCAAGCGTTCGAAGTTGGCCATCATAAGTGAATTGCGTCACCGTTGCGCCATCAGCACTTTGACTTGGCATCACATCAATGGTGGTGGTTGTCACAATGCCATCGGCAAGATTTGGCTCGACGATATCTAACGTATCATCTTGCATGATTTGAACATCATCGCCGATAGTGACGCTTAACGGAGACATCAGTGAATCATCGCCATCACTGTCTACCGCATAAACAGGCAGTTCAAAACTGAGGTCGTTGTTGCCGCGGGCATCTTGGTGGTCCAACGCTTCGATGAGCGTGAACGTGTATTCACCTAATGACCCAGAATTAAAGCTTAATGTGAATACTGTAGTTTCTACGTTTGTGGCACTGGTCGTAAAACCAATGTAGTCACCCGACCCTGTCGGATCTTCACGTAACTCAACGGCTAAACCGTTCGATTTAAGATCGTCGTTAGTATTGAACTCCGTTGGCTCAATACGGAAACGAACCACATCATCACTTTGATTGGTAAAAGTAATAATTTGAGTCGAGCTTACCGCGCTGCCACTTGGAACAGAGCCATCGCTCAGGTTAGTTTCAGAAAGAGTAACGCTCGGAATAACGTCAATCGTAGGGTTATCACCATCCGTAATCGTCAGCGTTACGGTTGAAGTCAGAGCGTCATTATCAAAATCACTTGAAGTCACCACAATCGACTTCACGATGTCTTCGCTTACCGAGTGGTCTAAATTACGATTTGGTTCAAAGCGCACTTCACCTTCAAGGGTGATATAAAGCTTACCTTCCGTGAAGCTAAACTGCTGCTCACCAGTGTCATTCTGATCAAGTGTTCTTAGTTGACCGTCATAGGTGAACTGAGTGATCGTCGCGCCATCAGCACTCTGATTTGGCATCACATCAATGGTGTTGGTTGTGATTGTGCCATCTGCAAGATTTGGCTCAGTGATATCTAACG
>NZ_JBFSUV010000106.1:0-1149 GCF_041467515.1 Vibrio sp. 10N.247.311.12 | reverse complement strand
ACGTACCATCCTGCATGATTTGAACATCATCACCGATGGTTACATTTAACTGAGACACTAATGAATCATCGCCATCGCTATCGACCGCGTAAACCGGAAGATCAAAGGTCAGATCATTGTTCGATAAACCATCCACATGGTCTAACGCTTCAAGTAAGGTGAAGGTGTACTGGCCTAAATTGGTATCTGAGAAGCTAATCGTGAACACGTTAGTTTCAACATTCGAGCCATCTGTAACAAAGCCGATGTAGCCGCCCGGAGTGGTTGGATCGGCCTTCAGCTCAACCGCCAATCCATTTGATGTGAGAGCGCCACCAACATTAAATTCAGTCGGTTCAATACGGAAGCTTGTCACATCATCACTTTGAGTGGTGTAAGTAATAGTTTGAGTTGAACTCACCGCGCTGCCGCTAGGTGCAGAGCCATCACTCAGATTAGTTTCAGACAAGTTCACAGTTGGAACATTATCAATGGTTGGGATATCACCATCGGTAATGGTCAGAGTGACGGTTGAAGTCAGCACATCGTTATCCGAGTCACTAGACGTCACCACAATCGATTTCACGATGTCTTCGCTGAGTGTGTGGTCTAGATTACGATTAGGCTCAAAGCGCACATCACCTTGAAGCGTGATGAACAGTTCACCTTCTGTGAAGCTAAACTGCTGCTCGCCATTATCATTTTGGTCAAGTGTTCGAAACTGGCCATCATAAGTGAATTGAGTGATCGTCGCGCCATCGGCACTTTGATTTGGCATCACATCAATGGTGCTCGTTGTCACTGTGCCAGCGGCCAAATCTGCGACGGTTGGCTCGACGATATCTAACGTATCATCTTGCATGATTTGAACATCATCACCGATAGTGACATTTAACGGAGACATCAGTGAATCATCGCCATCACTGTCTACCGCATAAACAGGTAAATCAAAACTGAGGTCGTTGTTGCCTCGGGCATCTTGATGATCCAAAGCCTCAAGCAGAGTAAAAGTATATTCACCTAATGTAGTGCTAGAGAAGCTAAGCGTAAATACCGTGGTTTCGACATTCGTCGCACTGGTCGTAAAACCAATGTAGTCACCCGACCCTGCCGGGTCTTCACGTAACTCAACGGCTAAACCGTTCGATTTAAGATCGTCGTTAGTATTGA
>NZ_JBFSUV010000105.1:0-1243 GCF_041467515.1 Vibrio sp. 10N.247.311.12 | reverse complement strand
TGATCTGCTCCAGTCAGACTGGACACTTAGCTAAGCGACATTTTGCTTTTCAAAGTTCATTGGGCTTAGGTACCCAAGAGCACTGTGCCTTCTCGTTCGATTATAATCAACCTCTATGTACTCGAAGATCGTTTGGCGTATCTGCTCTCTCGTCATGATCGGCTCATATTGGATTGCTTCAACTTTCAGTGAATGGAAGAAGCTCTCAACACATGCGTTATCCCAACAGTTCCCTTTTCTACTCATGCTTTGTTTTAAGTTATAAGTGCTTATGAGGTCTCGATAGTCTTTCGAGCAGTACTGACTACCTCGATCGCTATGAGTTATAACCTGCTCAGGGAACCCTCGACGGAATAAAGCCATCGATAAGGCATCACAGACCAGTGAGGCCGTCATTTTCGTATCCATAGACCAACCAATTACTTGCCTTGAATAAAGGTCAATAATGACAGCTAAATACAGCCAGCCTTCGCTTGTGGCTACATAAGTGATGTCTCCTGCCCATTTTTGATTCGGAGCCGTTGCGTTAAAATCTTGAGCGAGCAAGTTCGGAGCAACGGGCATTTTATGCTTACTGTCCGTTGTACACTTAAACTTGCGTGCTGCTTTCGCTACTAAATCCTGACGTCTCATACTGGCGGCAATGGTCTTAACATTATGGTTATCACCGCTCTCTGCCAGTTCTTTCTGAATACGTCTTGAGCCATCTCGTTCTTTGCTAACGTCAAAGGCTTCTTTTACCTTGGTATCAAGCTTTTGGCGCTCTGTCTCACGTTGAATCGCCTTGTGACGGTTCTCAACCCAATAATAAAACCCACTTCGAGAAACTCTGAACACCTTAGCCATACGGGAAATACTGAAACTCAGCAGGTGTTCGAGCATAAATTCATAGCAATTTACTTTAGATTTTTCGCGAAGTAGGTGGCGGCCTTTTTTACGATTTCTAGCTCTTCTGCTTGCTCTGCCAATTGCCTTTTTAGCTTAGCTATTTCAACGGCCAATTCTTGTTCTCGTTCGCTAATATTAGAATTCTTCTTTGTGGCTTTTCGCCAACCATAGATCTGAGATTCATGTAACGAGAGCTGTCTTGCAGCTGTAGCGACTCCCACTTTCTCTGCCAACTTCAGGGTTTCGGCTTTAAATTCAGGAGAATGGATAATACGTTTCTTCTTGCTTGTCATGGTTCACCTCATTAGTGATTGTACTCACTTAACTCAGTGTCCAAAACTGCTGGTGCGGATCA
>NZ_JBFSUV010000104.1:0-1258 GCF_041467515.1 Vibrio sp. 10N.247.311.12 | reverse complement strand
TGTAGTGGTCAACTGATATTGGCCACGTTCCTAGAGTTTAACCAGAACAATCGTTCTGATTCATTGGGAGTCAAACCACCGTTGTATTGGTGCGGGCGGAGTTGGCAATAATACCCAATAATGTATCGAGTAATTTCTTGTTGTGCCTCTGCAAAGCTCCGATAACCTACTGTAGGTATCCATTCCGTCTTCAAGCTTCTAAAGAAGCGTTCCATTGGTGCATTATCCCAGCAATTTCCTCGTCGAGATAAGCTTTGCTTGATCTGAAAGCGCCACAGTAATTGCCGATAACTTCGGCTTGTATAATGACTGCCTTGATCGCTGTGAAACATGACGCCCTGTGGTTTACCACGAGACTCATAAGCCATGGCAAGAGCCTTACGAGTTAATCGACTATCGGGCGATAATGACATTGCCCAACCAATCGTTTTTCTAGCGAACAGGTCTAAAACTACGGCTAAGTACATCCAACGATAGCCAGTCCAAACATAAGTAACGTCACCAACCCAAACTCTGTTTGGCTCCGTAACTGCAAACTGGCGGCCTAAGAGGTTTGGGATCTCAATATGTTCTTGTGATGCTTTACGATACCTGTGTTTTGGCACTTGGCAGCTCACTAGACCAAGGGCTTTCATGAACTTCGTTGCTCTGTAGCGACTCAGGTTAGTTCCCTGACTCGTTATTATGTCAGCAATGGTTCTCGCTCCCGCAGAACCGTTGCTTGCGGCATGTGCCTCGCTAACTAAACTACGGAGCTTTGCTGTTTCGGCATCAATTTCTACTGGACGTTTTCGCCAGTAGTTATAACTGCTTCGATGAACATTGAACACTTCACATAATATTTTTACGCTGTGGCTCTGCTTGAGTTTCTTGATTATCAAGAATTGTTCAGTGAGTCCGACATCAACAGAGCCGTGGCTTTTTTTAATATTTCATTATGCTCTTCAAGGCGAGCTAACTTCTTTTTTAATTCACGTATTTCAATTTGCTCAGGCGTCATCGGCGATGCTTTAGGTGCTTTCCCCTGACGTTCCTCTTTTAGTTGGCGAACCCACTTATCCATCGTGGACTTCCCAACATTCATAGCTTGAGCAGCCTCTGTCACAGAGTGGTTCTGATCTAGAACCAGTTGTGCCGCTTCTAATTTGAATTCAGCGCTAAATAGTCTTCTTGTACGTTTTGTCATAGTGTCACCTGTTAACTTATGAGGTGATGATATCACCTCTAACTAAGTGACCAAATTCAGCGTACCACTACA
>NZ_JBFSUV010000103.1:0-1351 GCF_041467515.1 Vibrio sp. 10N.247.311.12 | reverse complement strand
CAATGAGTACAGGCCCAACTCCTCGAACCATTTTATTGGCATGGCGTGATTTAACTGCGGCGTTAAGGCCAAGTGCCACCACCCTTTATCTGACATCGCTACCTTCCACGCATTGCGCTCCGTTACACCTTGTTGTTGTAACCATGTCGCTATGCCGTATCTGCGTTTGCGTTGTTTTAAGCGGTAACATCGTAGCCGTCGCCGTATCCATTCGTCTAAGCGCTGCAAGCTGCTTTTCCGTATGGCGAGTTTGAAGTAGTGTTGCCAACCTCTTAGGTATTGAGTTAATTCCGCTATGACTGCTTGCAACTCTCGCCCTCGGTTTCGCTTCGTTATCTGCCGCACTCGCTTCTTCATTTGAGTTTGTGCTGCCTTCGATAGATGGATTGTTCCATCTATCCCGAAGCGGTGGCTTAAGTAAGTCCGCTCTGTCACTCTTGTCGCACCACTTTTCTCTCGATTTACCGTGAGCTTCAGCTTTTGCTCCAAGAACTCCGTTATCGACTCTTTAACTCGATAAGCGGCTTCTTCACTATGAACGTAGATTTGGCAGTCGTCTGCATATCGACAGAACTTATGCCCTCTGCGCTCTAACTCTTTATCCAGTTCATCTAATACGATATTGGATAGCAACGGGGATAATGGTCCACCCTGTGGTGTCCCTCTTTGTCTCTGTTCAACCATCCCGTTTCGCATTATGCCTGCCTGTAGATATGACCTGATGAGCTTCAACACTCGTTTATCACTGATGTCCTGTGACAGTCTGTACATCAGTCTATCGTGATTCACTGTGTCGAAGTATTTCGCTAGGTCGATATCTACAACATAACCTCGACCTTCTCGGATGTAATGACTGGCTGCCGTTAATGCATGGTGCGCACTGCGGTTTGGTCTAAATCCGTAACTGCTATTGGAGAACTTGGGGTCATAGATATCTGACAGTACTGAGGTCATTGCCTGTTGGACAACTCTATCAAGCACGGTTGGGATACCTAGTTGCCTTACGCCACCACTAGGTTTAGGGATTTCTACACCAAGTACCGGTTGAGGTTGGTAGCTTCCTTCCAGAAGACTCTGGCGAAGCGCTTGCCCATTTGAAGCCTGTCGAAGTGTTGAGATAGTCGCATCTATGTCGAGTTTGTCGACACCTGCACATCCTTTGTTCTTCTTCACTCTTCGTAGAGCTTGATTCAAGTTGGTTGAAGAGCAGATTTGCTCCATCAACGACGTTGAGATCACCAAGACTCGTCCTCCTGTTTACGCCAATCATGCTTGTCATTCTTCATCACCATGAGCTTTACTTGCTGTATCGCCCATTGGGACGTAGAGATGGTTTTCATCTTGCTATGAC
>NZ_JBFSUV010000102.1:0-1431 GCF_041467515.1 Vibrio sp. 10N.247.311.12 | reverse complement strand
GTCCAATGCCGTTCGGATAAGCATTACTGTTTGAATCTAAACGGATATTTAGCTGGAACAAAGAGGATTGAACGTGGAAACGTTCGGTCCTTTCTTTTATCTGGGAGAATGAAGTGACTGATACTTTCCCTCATTCTTTTAAGTTTTACTGGTAGAGTTCCGTCTGGACATAAAGCTAGCCAACGTAACTGCGCATCAATAAGGTTAATCGCGGCCGTAAAACTGACCCTAGTCGCTCGAACCCCTGCTTCTGAAGCTATCTTAACCATCTCTAATCGCACTAGGTTATAAGCAAGTAAGACACCCCAAAGCTCTTGCCTCACACCGACAGAAAAACGACTTCGTAAAGTGACGTGACTTTGCAGTTGAGTCTGTTTAATTTCACCATAACCTTCTTCTATCTCCCAACGTTGCCAATAAATACGCAGCAGGCTTTCTAGTGAGTATTTGCCAGGGTCTGTAAGTGAAGTAATAAAACCTTTTATCTCACCTTTTGGTTCTTGATATAGGACTAATCTAGCTTCCCAACGCTCGGGTAAATTAGGATTCTGCCGCTGGGCCTGAGGAGAGATGGGCATTGAGATAAGCATGTCATTTTCTGCATATTTCTCCAATACTTCATAGCGTAGTTTACGTTTTGCAGGCATTAACCAATGAGCATTTTCCGCACTCTCTTGCCATGACAACAAAAGGTCTGCGGAGAAATAACAACGATCAAATAAAGTCAATGAGTGCGCTGGGATATCATTGAATAAACGTTTAGCTAAGGTCGTTTCACCGACATGACAACCATCAAAAGCTGCCCCCATAATCATTCGAGTTTCCGTTGACATCAAAGCAACTAAACGAAGTTGAGGATAAGGTTTCAGTTTTTTAGAGATGAACCCAAATTCTTCGGCGTTCTCTGGTGAATCTTGGCACCTAAATGTTGTTCCATCCACAGCAAGAACGTTAAGCCCTAAGTCTCTGTCTTGTTGAATGATATCTTCGCGCCAAGCCTTGACTGTTGTGTGAAAAAGAGCCGCTAATGGACTCTCGTCTAGACGTCGACGTGAATCGGTGAGGACACTAGGCGCAACACGAGACCAACTATCCTCAGGTTTTGGTTGAAGGGCAATGTCTAATGAACTGCATACCTCTTTGATAGACATGTTGCGTTGCAACCCCATCCAAATAACTAGCCAGACAGCTTGCTGAGCGGGAAGTCGACGTCGTCTTATGCTCGCTTTATTTGTTTCAAGAAGAGCTTGTTCTATCCATTCTAGTTGAATGGCGTTGACGACAGATTCGTAATTATCCGTATCCTCAATAGTCTCGTGCGCCATTGCTAATTCTTGTTCAAGCATAAAAAAATCCCCATCAACGTTGTTGATGGGGATTATCTGCTAACTGCAGGATCGTTCAAGTCTTCTTAAACGATCGGCATTAGAC
>NZ_JBFSUV010000101.1:0-1437 GCF_041467515.1 Vibrio sp. 10N.247.311.12 | reverse complement strand
ATGCAGCGGATTGCAAATCCGTGGACCTCGGTTCGACTCCGGGAGGCGCCTCCATCATTCAGAAAAAACCAGTCCTAGTGACTGGTTTTTTCGTTTTTGACCCCGCTAAAAGCTTCCTACGTACCCATTTCAATGCTTATCAAAGAAATCTTTGTTACGGATATACTTGCTCATTAAGTGGTAAGAGAAAGGTCTTATCAGCCAACTAAAGATAGAGCGACCAAGGCGGATTAATGTAGGAGTGTTCTCATAGATTCGTCCGTTATAAAGCCAAAGCACTTTACCTACATGCCAATAGAGCAAAGGAACCGGTGGCATGAAGGTCACGATGTCGATGTCACAGCAAATTCGGTAGGTCTTCTTACTCATGCGATAGTGCTTTCGAAAGCTCCAATCACCAATGGCTGGTTGGCCAAAAGTCACTATTCGTTTAATACAGCCTGGGTAGTTTTGATCAAAGTAATCAGCGAAGACACAACCGATAGCGCCTCCGGAAGAGTGGCCAGTAATAGACACTCTTTTTCCTTGTTCGATGAGAGGTGTGAGCGTGGCTTCCAAGCGCTCAATAACGGTTAAGCCAAGCTTGTCTTCATTACGACTTGGCTGGCTCTCTTGAAACATTAGATGGTAGAAACCCGCATGCACACGATAATTGAGCCCAATTCTCTTACAGCTTCTTGTCCATAGAGCAAAGGTTAGTAGCCAATCTGAGATACTGTGCGATCCTTTGATTACCACAACCACTTCATCTTTGTCGCTACTCCACAACACTCTAATCATGGTTTTACCAAACTGGTTCTTGATGATGCGTTGTCCATTAGGGTCAAAACCATAGCGAGTCTGCTTAAAAACTCTAGGGTAGGCGAGGTTACAAAGAACGGCATAGCGCTCATATTGATATCGTTTTAGTGGTTTCACATGTTTACTTCTTAATAAGAGTTACTTCAAACTCTAATCGTTGAATGTGAAAAGCACATGAAAACGCCATTTGCTTGGTTTAAAACAATAAAATCACCGCATTCAATTGGTATTTGAATCAATGGTTGTCAGTGATTTGTCCGTTTAAATTAGAAATCCAAGTATAAGAACCGTACAAGCTGCACTAAATTTATTCTTTTGAGTTCGATAATTAATCACTTGAATTAAAAGATAAAATTTATTGTTGACGAATTTTTTCCTTCCGTTAAAGTACACCTCGTTCTCACGGCTTAGGTCGCTGAGAGATGGTGTTTTTACTTTTCAGTAATCGGCCTCGCAAGATTGCGTTGCCCTGGTGGTGGAATTGGTAGACACAAGGGATTTAAAATCCCTCGGCGTTCGCGCTGTGCCGGTTCAAGTCCGGCCCGGGGCACCATCTATTAAAGTCTTTATCTCGATAAAGCAAATGCGATACTAGCTCAGTTGGTAGAGCGCAACCTTGCCAAGGTTGAGGTCATC
>NZ_JBFSUV010000100.1:0-1614 GCF_041467515.1 Vibrio sp. 10N.247.311.12 | reverse complement strand
GCTTTACGAGGTAGCGTTGCTAGGAAGTTAGGGTTACCACGACCTGCATCAAGAAGTGCACGATCTGGCACAGCTTGCGCCACTTCAATCAGTTTGTCTTTTAGCTCGAATGGGCTTAGGTCAGCGAATTTTGAAAAATCGATAGTTGGAGTTTGAGTAGTCATAATAGATACCTTACTTTCATAAATTTTAGCAAGTCGATCCCCTTCCCTATGTTTGGCCAGGGAATCGCTTAGTGTTTTAATTGGATTGACGTCTTAGACTGACGTTATAGTCTGAATTACATACCAGCGTTGACGGAGATAATGCCGACGATGATTGGTCCCCAAAGGGTCAATAGCACGTTTGCTACTGCGTAAGTCACTGTGAATGAGAATACTGGAGTTGCATTGCCTGTTTTTTCCATCAATGCCGCAAACGCAGGGTTTGCACTTCGACCACCAGTCACACAACCAAGTGCTTCAATTGGGTTTTTGATTCTCAAAACAAAGTAAGAGAAGAAGAACGAAATAATCTGTGGAATGATGGTTACCGCAACACCCAAGAATAGTAGGCTCATACCGTGTTCTTTGATGGTGTCTACCGCTTGAGGGCCAGCCTCAAGACCAACGATACCCACGAATGCTGCTAGACCGAAGTCGCGAATAAAGCTTGCTGCTGATTCTGGGAATTGCGCCACATGTGGGTTACGGCTGCGTAACCAACCAACAATCAGACCTGACACTAGACAGCCTGCACCAGAGCCGATAGTGACCGGAATACCTGCAATTTTGAAGTTGATTAGGCCAATCAAAAGACCCAATACCATACCCATGCCTAGTACAATGAAGTCAGTCATTGTTGCTGAGTTCATTGGCTTACCGATTGTACCTTGAACACGATTAATATCGCTTGGTGAGCCAGTTAATTGAATAACATCATTTTTCTTAACAACAAGGTCAGCGTGAACTGGGATTGATACACCTTCGCGAAGGTAGTCAGTCACATAAACACCACGGTAAGTGCCTTTGTTCGCTTCTGATTTGATTTGACCTAGTGTACGGCCAATCAGTTGTTTGTTGTCTGCGATAAGCTGACGGTTCTCTTCAATGACTTCGTACTCTTCTGGAAGCACAACTTCAGAGCCAACAGAGTCACCTTTCAACTGACCAATGGCTTTACGAGTACCTGTGATAACCAGAACATCGCCTTGTTGAAGCTTAGTAAATTTGTCTGCTTCAATCGCTTTGCCATCACGCTCGATAACTTCGATGCATGCGTCTATTGAATCTTGATTGATTTGGGCTAGTGTCAAACCATTCACTTTGCTCTCTGCTTTGATTTCAAAAGCGCGAGTCTCAAGTTTTGTCATCGCATTGAATTCACCAGCACCAAGCTCTGCATTACCATCTGAGTTCGCTTCTGCCATTTTGATTGCTTCAGCGCGGATATCCCATTTCATTAGTGTTGGGAATACCCATGTCACCATTAGGATTGGACCTAGAGAACCGAAGATGTAAGTTACAGCGTAACCAACAGCAACGTTAGTTTGCATCAGATGTTTGGCTTCTTCAGACACACCACCCAAACGGGCGATCGCATCGCCTGCAGTACCAATGATCGCAGACTGAGTTA
>NZ_JBFSUV010000099.1:0-1637 GCF_041467515.1 Vibrio sp. 10N.247.311.12 | reverse complement strand
CCCTATCTGGCAGGGTAGATGTCACTGTTAAAATTTAACCAGTTTGGGCGATAAAGAGTAATTGTGTCTCGTATCTCAGTAGAAAGAAAAGAAGCTATATTGAAGAAGCTATTACCTCCCTATTCAATGTCAGTTAAAGAAGTGTCGGAAGAGGAAGGAATTAGCACTGCGACCCTGTATAATTGGCGCCAGCAACTCAGACGTTCAGGAGCCGCCGTGCCAAATAGCAACACTTCATCAGAGCAGTGGTCAGCTCAAACTAAACTTGCCATTGTCGCTGAAACCTACTCAATGACAGAAAGTGAACTCAGCCAATATTGTCGTGAAAAAGGTCTTTTTCCAGAGCAAATCCAAAGCTGGCGCAGCGAATGTATGCAAGGGTTTAAGTCGAGTAAAGAGCAGGAAGCTGAAGCAAAGAAGCAGGCTAAAGCTGACAAACTTGAAATCAAAGAGTTGAAGAAAGATTTACGACTCAAAGAAAAAGCACTCGCTGAAACGGCCGCTCTCTTGGTACTAAGAAAAAAGCTGAGAGCCTTTTACGGGGAAGAGCCAGAGGACGACTAACCTCAACCGATGAAAGGCAGACCATAGTGACTCTTATCCTTGAAGCGAAGCAATGCGGGTGTCGTTTAGAGCCAGCTTGCCATGAAGTTCAAATCGACTTGAGAACGTATCGTCGCTGGTATCAGCAAGGTGAAGTTCAAGCTGACAAAAGGCCAATATGCCTCAGACCTGAGCCTGCTAACAAGCTGTCGCAGGAAGAGCGTGATGCGATAATCGAGGTGTGTAACCGCTCTGAGTTTGCAAGCTTGCCTCCAACTCAAATCGTCCCGACACTGCTTGATAGAGGTGAGTATATCGCCTCTGAGTCGAGCTACTACCGAGTGTTGAGTACGCAGGGGCAACTTCACAAACGAGGTCGTCAGCGGAGCAGACAGAAGCAAGCGAAGCCAACCAGTTACACAGCGACGGACTCGAACCAAGTCTATACGTGGGATATCACTTACTTACCTTCAAAAGTTCGAGGCCAAAATTATTACCTGTATGTCATTGAGGACATCTACAGTCGAAAAATTGTTGGTTATGAAGTGTATGAGCATGAATGCGGTGAGCTGGCGTCACAACTTCTGCAACGAACGTTGATGCGAGAGCAGTGCTTCAATCAAGCTCTGGTTCTTCACTCCGATAATGGTGCGCCGATGAAGTCGTTGACGTTCAAAGCCAAAATGGAAGAGTTAGGTATTACTTCATCGTATAGTCGCCCAAGAGTCAGTGATGATAACCCGTATGTTGAGTCATTGTTCCGCACGGTAAAGTACATGCCAAGCTGGCCAACGAAGGGCTTTGAAACAATCGATAGTAGCCAAAGTTGGGTTGAAGCCTTCGTACGCTGGTACAACACCGAGCACAAGCACAGTCAGCTAAATTACGTCACGCCTTCAGAGCGTCACAATGGAAAAGATAAAGAGATCTTGAAGCGTCGTGTAGAGGTATTGCTCGCTGCAAAACAGCGAAAGCCTGAGCGGTGGTCTGGTGATATCAGGAACTGTGCGCCTGTTGGTGACGTTCACCTAAATCCAGAAAGAGAAGCTGCTTAATAAGTAAGCAAATGATGACAACTACCTTGAAAAACACCG
>NZ_JBFSUV010000098.1:0-1684 GCF_041467515.1 Vibrio sp. 10N.247.311.12 | reverse complement strand
GAAGTCAGTGTTATTAAGGCTATCCATGGCTAAATTTCACAATAATTCATCAATCCTAATTAGACCACATTTTTACTTTAATTGGTGTTAGGTGTTCCTCAAACCAACTCATGATTACGACTACATTATTTCTGATTCCAGCTGTGAGGTGACTCGAGCATTATTTCAAACGTATATAGCTTTAAGTTTAGCATTCAGATACTCGAGCCATACGCGCTGTAGATGTTTCCTTTATTAAGTGAGCGGCTCTCAGTATTAGTTAACAGCCTTTCGGCTACGAAATCTGACTTCTGCTCTATCTGTGAATCTATAGGATACGTGTAATTAGGGCTCTATCATGGAGGCTTCTGCTAAGAGCGCTATAGCCCTTAATGAGTCGACTTAATAGCTCTTGTTATACATTCAGCTTAAACCACTCTCGATAGCATCAAGCGCTTTGTTCGAAGCATTTCAAAGGATGGAAGCGGAGTAGATTCAGCTTGAAAGGTGAGAGTTGTTAGGTTGCGCTCCAAAGTTGTGCTTAAGGGATATATAAGATAAGAAATAAAGCATCCCTCGTATCCGTGCCTACACGTGCAGTGAGGTTCATCCCCCAACTGATTGCGATGTTCTCTGGTTCTAGAGGATGGTATTTTAGGATGTTTACCGGTCTGTCTTCGATTCTGATGTGCTTGTTGACTCGATATGAATTAGTTGTTTGACCACTTAGCTCTGAACATATTGATTTCTTGTTGGTTAGTTCAAGTTATGTTTTGGTTATTGCGACTAAGATGAGCTAGAAGGTCACTACTGTTTGCTTAGTAAGAATAGAAAATCCCCGAAACCATCGGCGGATAGTTTTGTGATTATTTTAAGAGCTGGATAAAGCCTTAAACCTAATGGGTCGAATTATGAAATTGAGTTTTAACTTTGAAGATGCGAGCCAGATCTTTGTGGGATCTTTTGCCTTGGCCGTGCCGATTTCTTTTTCTGAAGAGGCTTGGAAGTTAGGGGAGACTTTACCTACCGCTAATCTATTGCTGCTATTTTTACTGTCTGCGGTGTTCTTAGGCTTCTATACGTATGAGAGTGTCTTTCAAAAAGATGTTGTTGCTCGGTTGCCGGTGTTTATTTTCAGAATAGTGATTGCTTATGTTATGACGGCATTGGTCGTTGCTTTGGTACTGACTTGCCTGGACAAATTACCTCTATTGAGTGATCCCGTCGTATCGATCAAAAGAGTGATTGTTATTTCAATGCCAGCCTCTATGGGCGCTATTGTAGTGGATAGTTTTGATAAAGAGTAATCTGTGTATTAATTTGGATTGAAGTGTCTTACAGAGCTTTTCAGCGCTTACTTGATTCGTTATTTAGCTTTCTTACCTCCAAACTTAGTATTGATTTTTTCAACCGATCTCCTAGTCAATAAAATGAGTAGCAACGTACTGTGACTGACTCTTACGTGAATGTGTCGTTTGTTGTTGGGAGATTTTGAAGAGCATTAAGTAGCGAAGATTTGTAGCTTTGGAAGGATATAAAAACGGTTGGTTTCTGAATTGAATACGGTATTTGAAAGGTGAGGGTAGTTGTATTAATAAGTTAGGATCTTTAGATGCAAAAAAGCCGCATCAATGATGCGGCTTCTTTTAATTGGCTCCCCTTGCAAGACTTGAACTTGCGACATACGGATTAACAGTCCGCCGTT
>NZ_JBFSUV010000097.1:0-1719 GCF_041467515.1 Vibrio sp. 10N.247.311.12 | reverse complement strand
GGTTCAAAGCTAACGAGAAAGGTAAAGACTTCCTATTCCGTCTTGCTCACGAAACTGGCGTCATCTTACTACCTGGTAAAGGTTTCGACACAGTACACGCCTCAGTACGCGTATCACTAGCGAACCTTACTCACCACGAGTACGAGCTAATTGGCCGTGCAACACGCACTGTGTTGGATGAGTACTTCCAAGAGTTCTCTGCGTAATTCGTAGTTGCTAGAAAATATAAGCCCCGTCAAGTCGGGGCTTTTTTATTCGGTTGTTTAGGTCGTGATAATGAATGTAATTTCTGTAAATGCCGTTGAATCTGCCATTTTGGCACTCTTGATGTTGTTGTTTGGTGAGGTAACCAAAAAACACACACCAATATTAAGTAAATATCATATCCCAGGGCCGGTGATTGGTGGGTGCATCGCAGCCTTAATTACTACTTGCTTATATCGCATGGGAATGGAGTTCGAATTTGAACTTCCTTATAAAGAGACGTTGATGCTGATGTTTTTCGCAGGCATTGGTTTAAGCGCAAATATCAAGCAGCTATTCCAAGGTGGACGCTTGTTCGTTGTCTTTCTCGGAATCGCCGTTGTTTATATTATTTTTCAGGACGCTATTGGTGTCGCTGCAGCCTCGTTCTTAGGGCTGGATCCTAAGCTAGGACTGATGACGGGCTCTATCACCCTATCAGGTGGGCATGGTACAGGTGCTGCATGGGCGTCGATGTTTCATGACCATTTTGGTGTCGATAATGCACTCGAAATCGCGATGGCCTGTGCCACTTTTGGTCTTGTGATTGGCGGTATTATCGGAGCGCCTTTAGGCACGTATTTGGTTGAAAAAAATCAACTTTCAACACCGAACGTACATGCAGCAGATGTGGAACACAAAAAGGCCCATCACATGCCGACTAAGGGCAATGTACTACATGGCATCGGAAGCGTTGTTCTTTTAGCATGCTGTGTTGAGCTCAGCCAAATGCTACATAGTTTAGTGCTTGTGCTCGATGTGCATTGGCTGAACATGGTGCCAAATTTCGTCTATGCGTTATTTGTTGGTGCACTATTCTCAACACTATTTAGCGAGAGCAAACCTGCCAAGATTGCGATGGTCGAAGTGGCACGTTTAAGCTCAATTGCCCTAAGTGTCTTCTTATCTATGGCATTGCTTGAAATCAAACTTTGGCAGCTGTTTGATATGGCGTTGTCGCTGGTGGTTATCCTAACGATTCAAACATTGTTTACTATTGTGTTTGTTACGTCCGTTACCTATAAGCTACTCGGTAAAAATTATGATGCCGCGGTGATGGCAAGTGGTCATGCGGGCTTTGGTTTGGGTGCGACACCGACAGCCATGCTCAATATGAATGGTATCACGGGTTACTACGGCCCATCGCCACAAGCGTATTTTATCGTGCCGTTAATTGGTGCGTTCTTTATCGATCTCTCAAACCTAATCGTTATAGAGACATTCTTACATTTCATGTCTTGATGGATCTTCCCCATTAAAGGGGATTACCAAAGTTCAGTACTTTGACTTTAAAATTTACTCAAGACATCAAAAACTATATTCAGAAGAGGAGTGACGGTTTGAAAGGTGTCCAGTTCCGCTGGTTCAGATCACTAGCTTATTTCGATGATTTTACCGCGAGTTCAATGGACGGGTTAAATCGGCTTTGTTTCCTAATTGGATCTCAGATAGAAACGGCCAGTATGGGTGATTATT
>NZ_JBFSUV010000096.1:0-1760 GCF_041467515.1 Vibrio sp. 10N.247.311.12 | reverse complement strand
CTGAAGGAAGCAAATGGCAAAACTTGGTTGTGACGAACAGAAATCTGATAGTAGGCCATTACAACTTGGGCAACCTAGCCATAGATAGAATAGCCCAATGCCTCGACGGGAAGTGTGTAGTGGTAAATCAGGCACAGCCAAGGGAAAGAACAACGTCTTACCTCGGGAGATCTTATGGTTTGTCTCAATAGAGACTAATACAGCAGTGATGTTGTGTGATGAGCAATAAGAAGTCAGCAGAAGGCATAGTACTTTGAGAATGTACAACTCAAAGGAAGGCCTGAACTGAATATATCAAGAAGCAGTCACTAGACACTCAATCATGTGGAGTCATAGCAAGATGAAACTCATCTCTACGTCCCAAAGGGCAATACCGCAAGTAAAGCTCATGGATACGAAGAATGACAAGCATGGTCGGCGTAGACAGGAGGGCGAGTCTTGGTGACCTCAACTTCGTTGATGGAGCAAATCTGCTCCTCAACCAATTTGAATCAAGCTCTTAGACGCGTGAAGAAGAACAAAGGGTGTGCAGGAGTCGACAAGCTCGACATCAACGCCACTATCTCAAGACTTCGACAGGCATCAAACGGGCAAGAGCTTCGCCAGAGTCTTCTGGATGGAAGCTATCAACCTCAACCTGTTCTTGGTGTAGAAATCCCCAAAGCTAGTGGTGGCGTAAGGCAATTAGGTATCCCAACAGTCCTTGATAGGGTAGTCCAACAGGCAATCACATCAGTGCTGTCATGTATCTATGAGCCGAAGTTCTCCGACAGTAGTTACGGGTTTAGACCCAACCGCAGTGCGCACCATGCATTGTCGGCCGCCAGTCGCTACATCCGAGAGGGTCGAGGTTATGTAGTAGATATCGACCTAGCAAAATACTTCGATACAGTGAATCACGATAGGCTAATGCACAGGCTGTCACAAGATATTGCTGATAAACGCGTGTTAAAGCTAATTAGGTCATACCTACAGGTAGGCATAATGCGACATGGACTAGTTGAGCAGAGACAACGAGGCACACCCCAGGGTGGGCCATTATCTCCGCTACTATCAAATATTGTATTAGATGAACTGGATAAAGAGCTAGAGCGTAGAGGGCATAAGTTCTGTCGATATGCAGATGACTGTCAAATCTACGTGCGTAGTGAGGAAGCCGCTCATCGAGTCAGAGAGTCGATAACGGAGTTCTTGGAGCAGAAACTAAAGCTGACGGTAAACCGTAAGAAAAGTGCAGCAACGAGAGTGACAAAGCGAACTTACCTAAGCCACCGCTTCCAGATAGACGGAAGAATCGGGATATCGAAGACGGCACAAGCTCAAATGAAGAAGCGAGTACGTCAGATAACGAAGCGAAATCGAGGACGAGAGTTACAGGTGATAATCACGGAGTTAACTCAATATCTAAGAGGATGGCAACACTACTTCAAGCTTACTGTTAGTAAAAGTGCAATGCAGCGCTTAGACGAATGGATACGGCGTAGATTAAGGTGCTACCGACTAAAGCAGCGCAAACGCAGACACAGCATAGCGATATGGTTACAGCGACAAGGTGTAACGGAGCGTAATGCGTGGAAGCTAGCGATGTCAGATAAGGGTTGGTGGCATCTAGCTTCAACGCCACAGGTTAATCACGCCATGCCAATAAAATGGTTCGAGGGGTTGGGGCTGTACTCACTAAGAGATGGGTACGAGTCACTGAAAGTATATTCGGAACCGCCGTATGCGACCCACGCTTGTACGGTGGTGTGAGAGGACGG
>NZ_JBFSUV010000095.1:0-1999 GCF_041467515.1 Vibrio sp. 10N.247.311.12 | reverse complement strand
ACGATTGTTCTGGTTAAACTCTAGGAACGTGGCCAATATCAGTTGACCACTACACGTACAGACAGAATAGTCTGGTTAGGTCGTCATAAGACTCTACCGTTACATCCTTACGGGACTGCAACGTGCTACAGTACAGGATGCCTGATACTTTATCATAGCAGGTGCCACCTTCCAGTTCCATCAAATCTAACTCTAACGAAGGGGCATTGCCTATATCATTAATTAGTTTAGTGAATTCAGTTTGTAAACTCTCACAATATTCGTCAGTCGCTCCAAATATAGGAGGTTTAGAGGGATGATTGGAGCATTTAAACTTAGTAAAATCGACAAGTTTCTTTGTGCCTAATTCCATGTTCAACGTGATAGGGAGCACCACTAACCCCTCTCTCCAGAGTCGAATTAGAATTAATCTAGAGTAAAGGATAACGGCTTGATAAACGGATTTACTGATTTGCTCCGGCATGACTCCTATGGATAGGAACAGCCTCTCTGTGTTCCTCATGAACTCGACTGCACCATCGTAGCCCTTGTATTCAGGCTTTCGAGAATGACTCTTTCTGGTGTTGAAGTTACTAGCACTAGCCAAATGATTTGCGAGACTCTGTAATGTTTCTGTGTCACATATATTTGCTGCTATCTCACATATCACGCAGCGGACATCAGCCCTCCCGGTGCTCAAATTTGAGCTGCGATTCAGGATGTCCATATTGGGAACATCAAATCTTTTGTCCGTTCCCACATTGGAAAAAAACACTGACACTTGTTCACTTAGTTCTCTCGCGATCTCATTGCAGCGTTTATCGGCGTTTTCTTTGCGCTGCGGATAATGAGCGGATGCTGTAGTGTTGAATATCATTATTTGTGGTTCTCCAATTTTGTTAGCATCCCATGGACTTTTTTCGCTTTTTCCATCAACGCATCATGTTTTATTAATAGCTGAGCTTGCTGATCGTCTAGATTCAGACGTGTGATATCACGAGATAGTTTATGCTCCCTGCTAAGCTTATCTGAGTTATCACGTTTGTAGTTTGCCGTGCTAGTTAAGTTTACATGGCCTATCAGCCTAGATACCTCTTCGGTGCTGTAACCAAATTTCAACTCGTCATCCTTAGTGACACGAGGACACTCATTATGGAGATAAAACACTAGTGCGTGGCGAGCAAAATGGGGTCCGTGCAGAAGGTGATCAGGAATTCCAATCTCGGCTAATCCTTTTTTGAATCGTGTCACAATGTTGGCATGACTACGTTTTTCGTCGGCACGTTGTGTCAGTATGAATGGTCTGCCCTTATTAGCGTTTTTTTCAAACGTGAATATAAAATCGTGACTATAGTCAGTGACCATTGATAGTAGGAGCTTTTCTAATGACTCCCAGAATATCTCTTCAGCTTTACCAAAAAGAAAGACTTCATCGTTGAGAGTCCTACGCCCCTTAAACGCTTTACATAGGGCTTGCTCTTCAGTCGTTAGACCACGCAGATTTATATCCTTCGTTAGATATATCCGTCGTTCAGTGAAGTCGACATGTTTGAGTTGGAGCATTAGCGCCTCACTGATGCGTAAACCTCCAGCAAACAGGAGCGCAAATAATGTGCGGTCTCGATCTGATAGGGATTCTTGATTGAGAAATAGCTCTATTTCATCCTGCGTGATATTTACCTTGTCCCTAACAGGAGAATCCTCTGTGCTAAGCCGTGTAAAGATCTGATTTGTCTGACCATGAATGTTATGCATACCTAGGATTCCTCCCAGTGCGGTGTTGTTTTGCCAAAATAGCTTTTGCGACTGTGAGATTTCAGTGGAGTTCCAAACCTGATCGAATAGAGGTTGGTATTCAGACTCTGACGGTGAGATACCCATAGCACGTATCAACTTAGTGTGTTCAGCTCTGCCAGTACGTTCAGAGATTTTCAGATAGTGCTCAACTGCATTTAAATGCACGTTTGTTACCGCTTAAAACAACGCAAACGCAGATACGGCATAGCGACATGGTTACAAC
>NZ_JBFSUV010000094.1:0-2024 GCF_041467515.1 Vibrio sp. 10N.247.311.12 | reverse complement strand
ACTTACTACCGTTTTTGTTTTTAGTTCCCGCTAATCCGCGATGAACCATAAAAAAGGCCAACCTAAGTTGACCTTTCATTCAATCTAAACAGTGACGTTTAAATTAAGCTTTTGCTTCAGCTGCTGCTTTAGCGATAGCTGCGAAGCTTTTCGCGTCTAGAGCTGCGCCGCCAACTAGAGCACCGTCGATGTCTGGTTGTGCGAAGTAAGCTGCTGCGTTTTCTGGCTTAACAGAACCGCCGTATTGGATAACAACTTTCTTAGCAACATCTTCAGATTTCTCAGCGATGTGTGCACGGATTTGAGCGTGGATGCGTTGTGCATCTTCAGCTGTAGCTGCTTTACCAGTACCGATAGCCCAGATTGGTTCGTAAGCGATGATAGCGCCTTCAAGAGCTTCAACACCTTGAGTGTTGATAACAGCGTCAAGTTGACGTGCACATACAGCAACAGTTTCGCCTGCTTCGTTTTGTGCTTCAGATTCACCGATACAAAGAACTGGAGTTAGGCCGTTCTCTTTTAGGAATGCGAATTTCTTAGCTACGAACTCATCTGATTCGTTGTGGTATTCACGACGCTCAGAGTGACCGATGATGATGTGAGATGCGCCGAACTCTTTAAGCATTGCTGGAGACATGTCGCCAGTGAATGCACCGCTGTTGTTTAGGTCAGAGTTTTGAGCACCTAGGATGATCGCGCTGCCCGCTTCAGTAAGCGTACGCTCTGCTAGATCAACGAAAAGTGCTGGTGGAGCAACTGCTACGTCTACGCCTGTTACGCCTTCAAGTTCAGCGTTAAGACCGTTTAGTAGATCAACAACCATTTCTTTGCTGCCGTTTAGTTTCCAGTTACCCATAACTACAGGATGACGCATAGGAATATCTCCAAAGTATTTAAATAAATCGAATGTAAAAAAGTAAACTTTATTACGAAATAATATAACAGATTAATATCAACAGATCATGACTGTGGTCATGACTTTCTTGGATCTTACTCAATGGTCAGAGTAGATTTTGAGCATATATCAGTGATCCGGCAGACAGAATAATAGCTAACTTCTCGGATTTTTCATCGTTAGTTGTTATTAAGGGACAAACGATTGCGTTAACAATAGGAAGTAACAATGCCGAATCTAGTTCTAGAGTACTCCAATTCAGTGGATGAGCGAGTAAATATCCAAGGCTTACTGGAAGATCTCCACCAAGTCGCTCTCACATGTGGCTTGTTTGATGTGCCGTCAGTGAAGTCTCGTTCACTGCGTTGCCATAATTGGTTGGTCGGTGATGAGGAAGATAGTGTAGACTTTATTCATATCAGCTTTGAGTTACTTTCGGGACGAACGGAAGAGCAAAAGCGAGAATTGTCACGATCGTTAATGCAGGTCCTGCAAGAACAAGCGAGTCATGTAAGAAGCTTAACGGTGAATATTCGTGATATGGATAAAAGTTGCTTTCAAAAAGTAATAAACTAACCATTGCTGCTGACTTTTAGCGGCGTATAAATTTGAGTATTTAAGATGTCGATGAAAGAATTACTGCTCTCTTTCAAGGGGAGAATTGGTCGTAAGACTTACTGGATTTGGAATATTTTCTACTACATAGCGATTACCGGTTTTGCTTCTGGTATCTCTGTGTTGTTCCCTGCTTACTCTTATATCCTGCTACCAATCTTCCTATTGATGCTTGTGATCCCAGATCTTGCGGTAACCGCTAAGCGCTGGCATGACCGCAATAAGTCTAATTACTGGCTACTATTGAATGTGCCATTAGTCTTGGGTCGTTTAGCTTCGCCAATGGCTGCAACGACGACAGAGCCGGTATCGCCAATTCATATGGCTGCAACCGTCGTGGCATTAGTGTGTGGTTTGTGGATGCTGATTGAGTGTGGCTTGTTGAAAGGCACAGAAGGCCGTAATGACTACGGCGAAGACCCATGTAAATATTGATCGATAAGAAGGGAGCATTACGCTCTAATGCCGTTCACTTAAGAGTGAACGGCATTTTTGTTCTTAGCATACCGTTGTG
>NZ_JBFSUV010000093.1:0-2133 GCF_041467515.1 Vibrio sp. 10N.247.311.12 | reverse complement strand
CTTTGAAAAGCAAAATGTCGCTTAGCTAAGTGTCCAGTCTGACTGGAGCAGATCATCACCGCTAATACCTTGATCACTCAACCGCTGTTCATACTCCGTTTTGATGCGCTGTTTGTTCTCGCCCAACTTCAGAGTACTTTTTTCCAGTAGTTCATCTATAGCTCCGATCGTGAGATCAAGTGATGATTCAACATTGCTAATTTGAGTAAGCCTGTCGTTGTTTAGCTCTAATTTTGCTTCTTCAAAACGTTCAAGCGTTACTGAGATTTCCCTATCAATCAGGGCTATAGCTTTCTCAATCGATTTGATGTTTATATTAATTTTTTCGACTAAGCCCTCTTTTGCACGGGCAATCTCTATTTTCTTGTTTTTAAGGTTAACCTTAGTTTGTGATAGGTCACCCTCAGCGTTTCGCAGTTCATTGCGTAATCGTGATAACTCAAGCGTTGACTGCTTAACAGCAAAATCATTTTTCAAAATTTGCTTATTGAAATCAGCCTCTGCGTCTTCAAGCTCAACGATACGGTCCATCAAGTGAGCCTGCTCTTCCACATCAGCTTTGTTGGTGACACTACAATCTGCTGGGTTGCTCGTATCGATATATAAATCGTACATTGAACCTGAATCTTCAGTCATTGATGGTGTGAGTGTCGTGTCCATCAAAAGCTCATCGGTAAGAACACGACCAAGTGGAGAGCTTTGCCATCCCTGTCGATTAGCTTCCAAGAACGAGTACAAGGTTCCTGAGTCTGGGTCTAATCGGTTACTGACTACCTTTAACCGGGCTTCAGCATCGCGCATATTTCGACGAGTGGCCTCTAATCTTTCGAGTAGCTTTTCACGTTTAGCTTGTAAGTTGACTCCTTCCTTCTCGCTCACAGTTGTCGTGTGTTTTAACGTGTCTACTTGTTCTTGCAATCTGTCTTTCTCAGACTCCAACTGCTCTCTCTGCTCAATGAGAAGCTCATCAATATCTGGGTTCTTTAGGCGCTGCTTTTGAGTAGCAAGTTCAGCCTTATGTTCCATAAGAGTCTGAGATTTATCCGCAGTAAAACTCGTATGGGTTTGGGTCAGTTCCTTTAACTGTGGCTGATATACATCATCTATCTTGTCTTTTTTAACCTTACACTCTTTTTCGGCATCAAGTTTTTGCTCTGTTAGGTCAGACTTTTCTTTATTGAACTTACTAACAAGGCTTTGTTTGTCTTTCTCATACTTTGCTTTGGCATCATTTACCTTAGTTTCAAGATCGGCGTAACTTTGTCTTTGTTGTGCCACCCTGTCTTCCATTTCTGGCAATTGCTTTAGCTTAACGGACAGTTCTGGATAACCACTATTTTCGTATGTTATAAGCTTGCTGTGATGTACTTCGATCTCAGAGTTAATACTTGTGATAGAGCGTTGAAGAGCGCTCTTTTGAACCTCTTTATCAAGCTTATCTTGATTAATTTCGCCAATCTGCTTGTCACTGTTTTCAAGAAAATCTGAGCGCTCGATTTCGGTTTTCTTAAGAGATTCATCAAGGCTTTCAGAGGCTTCACGAATGATTGTTAAGGCATTGGCGAGCTGAGTGGTTAGATAGGCAATCTGCTTATTGTTCGCAATAGCTTCAATGAACGCTTCTTTTTTGGCTAGGAACGCTGTTAGGCCGTTGTAGTCATCACACCATTGTTCAATTCTGTTTGCATCCACACCAAACTCTAATGTGCTATTTCCTTGCTCGAGGATATCCAGGAAAAGCGCCTTTGTGTCGGCCATATTGAATTCACCTTGAATCAACGCCGCTGTGATTTTTTCAATGTGACGGACATCATGACGACCAGAGCACAAAGAGTAGCTCAGGAACTGATTGCTCAAATTCCCTGCATTAATATTTTGGATAATTTCGCGGTACTCTTTGACGCTAGTAATACGCGACTCGTATTCTAAGCCGTTAGCGTTCAGCTCCGCGGCCAGCTTTGTACAGCCGATAGCGTAAGGCTTATCTTCGCTGTCTTGTTTAATGATCACTGACTGCTCAAACTGACCTTTAACGAAAAGGTAAACAATGCCACCTTTAGTACTAAGGTTTCGATAACTGCATATTTCGGAGCATTCCGATCAGTCATTTCGGGATTATCCGATCACCCATTT
>NZ_JBFSUV010000092.1:0-2353 GCF_041467515.1 Vibrio sp. 10N.247.311.12 | reverse complement strand
AACCACCGACACGAGGATTTTCAATCCTCTGCTCTACCGACTGAGCTATCCGGGCGACGAGGTGTATTAAACGTGTTTTCGCGTTCTGGGTCAACATTAAATTGCAAAAAAAGTATCGTTTGATGTTTTTCTATACTTAGTGGGTTGTTTTTGCTCATTTGGGGTGAAAAACCTAGGTCTAGCATGCCCTAAAAGATAGTAAAACTACGGTTAACTACACTGAATGGGCGCCGAAATAAAAAAAGCACGTATGAAAACGTGCTTTTTTATTTGAAAATTTTCTAGGGAGTTTAGTGTTTTACTTCAAACCTATTAACCCAAGCTTCTAATTCGTTGGAAAGAGAGGCAAGAGTTTGGGTGCTGTTATGACTTTCTGTTACGACATTGCTCAGTTGGTTACCGCTCTCTTCGATCATATTGATACGCTTCGATATATCATCGCTCACCTGAGTCTGCTCAGCGGCCGCTGTTGCGATTTGATGACTCATTGATGAAATGGACTCTAATGCGACAACAATCTGTTGTAGTGCTTCAGAGGCGTTTTGAGACTCTGTTACGGTGCTTTCACTGGTCGCGGCACACACTTCCATGGTTTGAATTGCGTTGCGAGATCCCTCTTGAAGGTTATTAATCATTAATTGGATTTCTTTTGTGCTCGATTGTGTTCTGCCTGCAAGGTTACGAACCTCATCTGCTACAACAGCAAATCCACGACCTTGTTCGCCAGCTCGAGCTGCTTCAATGGCTGCATTTAGTGCCAATAGGTTAGTTTGCTCCGCTATATCACCAATCACATCTAATACTTTTGCAATGTTGTTTACATCGTTATCTAGGTTAGCGACAGCTTCGCTTGCTGTGCCTAGTTGGCCTGCTAAGCCTTGAATGTTATCTACTGTGTTGTGAATGAGTTGTTGGGTATGCTGGCTCTGTTTGTCGGCCTCGTCGGTGTTGCGCGCGGTATCGCTAGCTGAAGCAGCTACGTTATTGGCTGAAGAGGCCATCTCGGTCATTGCTGTCGCGATCATCTCTGTTGATTGCTGTTGGGTGTCTGTCAGTTGACCAATTGACCCAGCGCGATCTTCTACGCGCTGCAGTTCGCCTCTTAATGCCAGCATTGAAGCGTCAAGGTTTGATACTAGCTCAGCCAATGACTTACTCATTTGTTGTACGGCGTGATAGATACTGCCGTCAATTGCCTGAGTTTCGAAAGAGGTTTGAATTCGACCTTGTGCTACGGCTTGTACTGCTTCTCGTACGTCTTTAGGTTCGCCGCCAAGAAGCGCTAGCATGCGTTTAATGGATACAATTAGGCTCGCCAGAATAAGACCAGCAATCACGACACAAAGGAATAGCTGCCATTGAGCAGTAGACCAAAAACGAGCGTTAACTTCATTGAACCCGATACCAGTGCCGACAACCCAACCCCAATGTGGCGTTTTCTCTGCAATAGACAGTTTTTCTTCAATCGTTCCATCTGGCAGTTTTTGTGTCCAGGTGTACTCAATGATCTCGCCAGTACGATTACCAAGTACTCTTTGGATTAGCTGCCCAACACTATTGCCGTCGCCATCTTTAAAGTCGTTAAAACTGGTTCCGTGCAGTTGAGGATCTAATGGTGTCGCGATAAACGTCATGTTCTCATCGGCTACGTAAACATATTCATTATCTTTATAGATGTTGTTGCGTAGAAGGCGAGTAGCTAGTTGCTTGGCTTGCTCTTCTTCTAGTGTGCCATCAATCGCCATTTTTTCGACTTCAGTAAGAATGCTGTATGCGCTCTTAAACAGCTCTGTTACGCGAGCTTTGTTGTCCATGTTGCTAGCAACTCTTAAGGTCCATAAGCCTGTAGCCGTCAGTGCTAGCAGGGCGATCAAGATGATGCCCGATAATAAGTAAGCTTGCGTTTTTAGTTTCATATTTCCCCGCGCAGCGATTCAATAATTAGTATTAGGTATAATTCATCGAATCTTAATCTAAGTGGTGTAAGGCAGATATTAGAAAGACATCAAAGTATGATAGGGATTAAATTTTCGAAGAAAAAAAAGTAACAGGACTTGGTTCTATTTGTTTTAATGTGAATATTAGCGGGTCATGAACTTTATAAGGCGTTGGTTCTGTTGTAGTGGATATGCTTTATAGAACTTAGAATCAACTGCTGTAGTAAGAGTACTAAAAGGAGATAACTCAATTTATCGAGACTGATTAAGAGTTAGTGATGAGCTGATGTGTATATTGAATAGAGTTTGTTTTTGTTCAAACGAAAAAAAGCCAAGTCTTTCGACTTGGCTTTCTTGAATGTGGCTCCCCTTGCAAGACTTGAACTTGCGACATACGGATTAACAGTCCGCCGTTC
>NZ_JBFSUV010000091.1:0-2487 GCF_041467515.1 Vibrio sp. 10N.247.311.12 | reverse complement strand
ATGGGTGATCGGATAATCCCGAAATGACTGATCGGAATGCTCCGAAATATGCAGTATAAACTTAGATAAATTGATTTTATCCGGAAGCGTCCTTAGATCGTCCCATGATTTTTCTGCAATTTTGGCTCAAACTAATGTTCAAATAATTAATGATTGTGGTTGCGATGATGCAGTACTTTTACTGTCTGAAGGCTTTGTTCCTAATACAGGTATGGCAGGTAAAGTCGGTTTCTATGGTCTGAACAACGATAGGTTTGTAAATCGTTACTTTCGAGGTGGGCATAGTCATTACTTTGATGTTGAAGGACAGTTTATGACTAATTATTGGCTTCCTTTCTTTTCAGAAGTGGACTCACTAGATGTCATTGATGAAAGAAGCAATGGCATTGTAAGTCTTGGAATCGTGGATAAGTCGTTTAGTGTTATTGGTAAATTTAAAGAGATAATATATATTGCTGCAATCGTGTATATCATATCCCTAATCTATTAGATTTGCTGCTATGCTATTGGTCGCTCTTATAGGGTGGCCAGTAGTCATACGTAATATGTATAATTATACTTGTTTTAAATTCCTCCTTATAAAACATATCACTTCTATATAGCCCTTCGTATAGTAACCTTGATGTTAGCTGTCAATTAAGCCCAAACCACATATAAACTCTATGTCACACTGAAAAATAATGTGACGAACATCTCACTTTAGTGATTTGGAAGGTCAGTAATTCTAAATTCATTGTGCCACAATTAATTCACTTTAGTCATATTTCTATTTTTGTAAGATCCTAATACTATTTGAGTTGTAGTTTTTGTACCACAATTATTTTAAAAATAAAATATATAATATTTTTTAATAATTTAAAAATATTGAAATTTTCTCGTTTCTCCAAGGGGTATACAGACTGGAATTAAACGAATAACATATCTCGTGTTCAATTTAATATAAACCAATGAACAAATTTATGTTAGCTGGTAATAAGGGTAATATTTATTGTAGTAGTCATATCCGACTATAGATAATATTTTATTTGCCTGAGCCTTATTTATAAACAACTTATTATAGAAAAAACATGCAACTTGTTAAAGACTTGAAATTTAATCTAGATCGAATCACCGTAGGCTGCCGCACCTCTTTTAAATCATTGTTAAACAAAGACAGTGCGCGGTATATTCTAAAGCATCATAACAATCACAACAGAGTACTTCGTGGTAGTAAGTGGCAGAAGCTTGCTGACGACATGAAGAGTGGCCTCTGGGATTGGACGTTGCCTGAAGCTTTTGTTCTGACTTTTGACTTTGACGGCGAGGGACTTAGTATGCAGCACCGACTCAAAGCCTTCTTAGAGCAGGATGTAATCGAGCAAATACCAGTTAGGGTTGAAATCCAAGATAGAGATGTTTGGTTAGACAAGACTCAAGAGCCTCGAACTAATGCTGAAACTCTCCAGCTAGCTAGTGGCGTGAAGCTGAATCCAAGAATCGCAAGTGATATTTCAACATTAACACGTCACTTATATAACTTAGGGAACGGCTCTGATTGGTTGAGTGAAATTTCTGGCGGTAAATCTCCCAATATTATTTCGACAAAGAAAATAATCGGAAATCAGGTCGTTTCTCTTTATAGCCGCTACCCAATTTACAAAATAAGCAACGCCCGCATACGGATGGGCTTGATTGCAGTATCGCTTGGTGGGTGTGACATTAAACGTTTTTTTACCGACGGAACCCTTGAATCTAGCGCTATTGACTACATAAATGCAAGTATTCCTCTTGGTCAAAAAGGTGATCGCGCTTTTGCAATCTCAGTGTTATTACATGCTGCTGCGACTGATTCGACAGCACGAAAATATGGCAATATAAAATCGAGTAACGGTAGGATTGAATTTATCGCAGGGATAAAAACGGCGAAATATGCCAATCACAGCAACCCCCAGATGAAAGTTCATTATCAGAATATTTGGGACAAGATTCAGAACGAATCGGAAAAATTCAGAGCTTCAGAAATGCGTCGCATTGCACGCGTTGCACCCGCAGAAGTCGTTTTTGCATAGTCCAAAACACCACATGGATGGTGGTGTTTTAGCTTGTTAACTAGACAATTTTTACTTAGTCGGTTTATTCCTGTTTGGGTCTTTGAGGATATTATCAATATTTTCAATTACTTCTAAGTGCCCATATTCATCCCAATCCCCCCACCACTCTTAAAGATTAAACCGCTGTTTTTACAGCGGTTTTTTCGTATCTAAAGCCTCGAAAATCATCTCGCACAGAAAGGTAGCACAGATGTACTTATTGAGACTTCCAAATAGCGTATACTACACACGTATCGCCACCCCACTTTCACTGCGTAGCAGCGGTTATCCCAAAGAGTTTAAATTCTCTCTTCTAACTCGTGAACGTAAAGTCGCTTACCTGAGAAATATCGAACAGGTTCAATTATACCAATCCGGAAAATTAACTGATCAGGTCAATCCAATCTCTTGTACACAT
>NZ_JBFSUV010000090.1:0-2589 GCF_041467515.1 Vibrio sp. 10N.247.311.12 | reverse complement strand
GTCAAGTTCGCACTCTGGATCAAACTGACAATGGTGAGCAGCAATTTAGCTTCACTGAAGGCGAGTTGTTCATCACTCTTGAAGGTGAAGTACGCTTCGAACCAAACCGAAATCTAGACCACACAGCTAGCGAAGATATCGTGAAGTCGATAGTGGTGACCTCAAGCGATTCAGATAATGACGTACTGACTTCCACAGTGACGCTGACCATTACTGATGGCGATAACCCAACGATTGATGAGGTACCAAGTGTTACTTTGTCTGAAACTAATTTAGCCGATGGCTCTGCGCCAAGCGGCAGTGTAGTCAGTCAAACCGAGATAATTACCTTCACCAATCAAAGTGATGATGTGGCGAGTTTCCGTATTGAACCTACTGAATTTAATGTGGGTGGAGCACTGAAATCGAATGGCTTTGCCGTTGAGATAAAAGAAGATTCGGCTAATCCGGGAACTTACATCGGTTTTATTACCGATGGCTCGAATACTGAAGTTCCTGTATTCACGATTGCTTTCTCTACGAGTACGTTGGGTGAATACACCTTTACTCTGCTTGAAGCGTTAGACCATGCGGATGGTTTAGATAAGAACGATCTGAGTTTTGATCTGCCGGTTTATGCGGTTGATACGGACGGCGACGATTCACTGGTGTCTCAGCTGAATGTGACCATCGGTGATGATGTTCAAATCATGCAAGATGGTACGTTAGATATTATCGAGCCAAATCTTGCAGACGGCACAATCACAACCAACACCATTGATGTGATGCCAAACCAAAGTGCTGATGGTGCGACGATCACTCAGTTTACTTATGACGGTCAGCTAAGAACGCTTGATCAAAATGACACTGGTGAACAGCAGTTCAGCTTCACAGAAGGCGAGTTGTTTATCACCCTTGAAGGTGAAGTGCGCTTTGAACCTAATCGCGATCTAGACCATTCCGTTAGCGAAGACATCGTGAAGTTGATAGTAGTGACTTCAAGCGACTTCGATAACGATCCGGTGACTTCAGCCATTACGCTGACCATTACTGATGGTGATAATCCGACTATCGATTCGGTACCGAGCGTTGTACTTGAAGAAGCTGATTTAACTGATGGCTCATCGCCAAGTGGCAGCGCGGTTAGTCAAACGGAAACCATCACTTTCACTAATCAAAGTGACGATGTTGAGAAATTCCGTTTAGAACCAAGTGAATTTAATACTAACAACGCGCTCAAGTCCGATGGCTTGATCATTGAGATTCGAGAGGAACCAACAGGATCCGGCAATTATATTGGTTTCACGACCGATATTTCGAATGTCGAAACCACTGTGTTTACACTCGATTTCAGTAGTACCACTTTGGGTGAGTACACCTTCACGCTTCTGGAAGCGATTGACCACACGCCTGTTCAAGGCAATAACGATCTAACATTCAACTTGCCAGTCTACGCGGTTGATAGCGACGGTGATGATTCGCTAATGTCGCCACTGGCTGTAACTATCACTGATGATATTCAAGTGATGGTTAATGACTCTCTCACAATTGAAGAGCCAACGGTTGCAGATTTGGCAGCAGGTACTCCGACGACAGCTTCCGTTAATGTACTTGATGAAGAAGGTGCTGATGGCACGACCATTACTCAGTTCACTTATGATGGTGGGGCGGTATTAACGCTTGATCAAAACGATACAGGTGAGCAGAAGTTCGTGGTTGCTGATGGGGCATTATATATCACTCTGCAAGGCGATATTCGTTTCGAACCAAGTCGTAACCTTGACCATACTGGTGGCGATATCGTGAAGTCGATAGTCGTAACTTCAAGTGATTCCGATAGCGATCTTGTGTCTTCAACGGTAACGCTAACCATTACTGATGGCGATATCCCAACGATTGACACGGTGCCAAGCGTTACTCTGTCAGAAACGAATCTGAGCGACGGATCTGCTCCGAATGCAAGTGCGGTAAGTTCAACTCAAACCATTACCTTTACTAACCAAAGTGATGACGTGACGAGTTTCCGTATTGAACCGACTGATTTTAATGTTGGTGGTGCTCTGAAATCGAACGGATTGGCGGTCGAACTGAAAGCTGACCCAACTACACCGGGTGGCTACATCGGTTTTGTGACTGATGGTTCGAACGTTGAAACTAACGTGTTTACGATTAGCTTCTCGGATACCAATTTAGGTCAATACACCTTCACCTTACTTGAAGCACTAGACCATGTAGATGGCCTCGCAAATAATAATTTGAGTTTCGACTTACCGGTTTACGCGGTCGATAGCGATGGCGATGACTCGTTGGTGTCTCAACTTAACGTGACCATTGGTGATGATGTTCAAATCATGCAAGGTGGTACGTTAGATATCACTGAACCAAATCTTGCAGACGGCACAGTGACAACCAATACCATCGATGTGATGCCAGAACAAAGTGCCGATGGTGCGACGATCACTCAGTTTACGTATGACGGTCAAGTTCGAACACTGGATCAAACGGACACAGGTGAGCAGCAATTTAGCTTCACAGAGGGTGAGTTGTTCATCACTCTTGAAGGTGAAGTACGCTTCGAACCAAACCGCAATCTAGACCACACGGTTAGCG
>NZ_JBFSUV010000089.1:0-2913 GCF_041467515.1 Vibrio sp. 10N.247.311.12 | reverse complement strand
CGTCGATATCAGGCTCTGCTTTCGCGAGCTCTTTCATGCACTTGACCATGTAGTCGTAGAGGATAAGACCGTTGGCTTTCGCGGTCTCGATGATGCTGTAAAGCATCGCGCTCGCATCAGCACCGTTTGGTGTGTTAGAGAACAGCCAGATGGTATGACCTTATATACTTAGACTTACCTACTGGTGCGTTTTTGGAGGTCATCAATATGGAATCCGTCAACTATTCTGCTTATATTGGACTTGATGTGCACAAGGACACAATTGCTGTTGCGATTGCAAGTCCAGAGCGGCAGGGAGAAGTTCGATTTTATGGGAATATTTCTTCAGCAAAAGATGCCGTTATTCGTCTAATGAAGAAGCTAATCAAGCTTCACGGTACGATCCTTGTCTGCTACGAAGCGGGCCCAACAGGCTACGGTCTATATCGATTGTTACTTAGCATGAACATAGAGTGTACAGTTGTGGCTCCTTCTAGAATACCTAAGATATCAACCAACAAGATCAAAAATGATCATCGAGATGCCGTCGCTTTAGCGAGGTTGTTAAGAGCGGGTGAGTTAGTTGATATCTGGGTACCCGACCTGACACATGAAGCTATGCGAGATCTTGTGAGAGCCAGAAGCTGTGCAAAGAAAGATACTAAAGTTGCCAAGCAGCGAATCCAAAGTATTCTTCTGAGAACGGGTAAAAAGTATGAAAAGAAAATGTGGACTGTCCGCCATCGAGTATGGCTAGCCAACCAATCTTTCCCCTTAGCTTCTCAACAAATAGCTTATGAGCACTATCGACAAAGCTTGGAGCAAATAGAAAACCGTATTGAGCAATTAGACCAAGAAATTGATAGGTTACTTCCTAACTGGTCACTTTATAACTTGGTTAATCAACTGCAAGCTCTAAAAGGTGTCGGACGTACGATTGCAATCTCCGTAGTGGCTGAAGTGGGTGATTTCTCCCGATTTAGTAATCCGAAACAAATAATGGCATTCCTTGGCCTAATACCTGGTGAACACTCAAGTGGTAGTGTGACTCGTAAAGCAGGGATCACTAAAGCTGGAAATGTTGAGTTAAGACGACTTTTGTATGAGGCAGCATGGGCATATAGAAACAATGCTAAGGTCGGTAGCTGGTTAACTGCGAATCGACCAGATAGTGTTTGCCAAGAAGCCAAAGATATCTCCTGGAAAGCTCAGCAGCGATTATGCTTCCGTTACCGAAGCTTGGTAGCTAAAGGGAAAAAGTCACAAATAGCAATTACTGCTGTTGCGAGAGAGTTACTTGGATTCATGTGGGACATTGCTGTCACCACTCGAAATCAGAGAGTTTAAAATTTGCTTGGAAGTGAAGAAGCTCAGGTGAGTAATCCTCGTCAAGAATTTAAGTCGACCACTTGGTTAGATACTAGCAGCCAGATAGAGGTAAACTCATTACGAAAACCATGTTGGGGCTAAAGATCCCCGAATAAGAGTATGTATAACCCAAGTTATTGCTAATTCACTTTCAGGCAATTCTAATGTTGAAAGCATGCCTCGTCTCACAGAGGAGAGAGAGGTTTTGTCGAAAAACTTGAAAAAGGTCATAAGAGTTCTTCCTGCCAATGACCAGTGGTTTAATTGCGCGTTCAGCGCGATTATTATCAATAGATAAGTGACCATCGTCGATATAACGAATAAGCTTTGACCACTGCCCAAGCGTATATTTTATCGCTTTGCCTAGTGGGCTAGAGCCTATCACCTTCTGGGTTGTCATCCATTGGTAAAGCTCATCCAGTATCGGCTTGGCAAGCGCTTGACGCTCTGCTTTTCGCTCTTCGGCAGGCGCACCTTTTAAGCGTGATTCTATCCCGTAGAGTTTTTGGATTTTAGCCAGCGCCTTATCAGCCTTGCCTGATTTACCTTTCCCTTGAAGCTTCTTCGCATCCATGAACTTGCGACGAGCATGCGCTAAGCACCCTACATTGGTGACGTGATGCAGACCATCATAAGCCGCGTAGCCATCGGTTTGTAGATAACCGTTGTAGTCACCTAAAAAGTCCACGGGACACGCCCTCGCGCGACTGTTTTGATAGTCGTACAAGGCAATATTTTTCACATTCGGCAGTGCCGCTTCGGGTGAGTCAGCGCCTGAGCAGTAGAGCCACATATAACACTGCTTCTCTTCTTTGAGCACATTGAGCGGCGTTTCATCTGCCTGAACCACCACTTGTTGAAGCAGGTTCTCCTTCAAGGCCGCATACAGCGGGGCGAACTTCTCACTGACTTGGATAACCCACCTTGCCATGGTGGTACGTGATAGCTCGATACCCGACTGGGTAAACAGCGATTCTTGACGATAAAGTGGCATCGCGTATTGGTATTTTCCAAGAATGATGTTGGTCAGCAAACTTTCTGTGGCGAAGCTTTTAGGGATGAGGCTCTGAGGGGATGGCTTCTGAACGATTCGGCTGCTGTCGCCTGTTTTCTCGCACTGGCGGCAAGCGTACTTAGGACGAACATATTCCAACACTTTGAGTACCGCTGGCGTGAACTCTAGCTTCTCGCTGCGGTCTTCCCCGATTTTATGCAGGCTATGATTGCAGCAAGCGCACTGCTTTTCATGGTCGTCTACATCAAGTTCGATAACCTCACGAGGCAAGGTCTTAGGCAGAGGTTTACGTTTACCGCGCTTTTTCGTTGTGGTCGTGGTTGTCACCTCAACCTCGTCTTCTTTAACGGCTTCACACTCCGCTTCGTTGAAGAGGTCACCTTGTGATTCATCGTAAGGCTTTAATGCCTCCGAGCGTTTCGCGAACTGACGGTCGAAGGCGAGTTTGAGTTGTTCAAGCAGCGATTGGCGCTCTTGTTTCCACTCATTTTTCTCCGACATCAGAGCAGCTACCATCGCTTGTAGCTCGGCAACATCTTGGCTTTCTGGGT
>NZ_JBFSUV010000088.1:0-3072 GCF_041467515.1 Vibrio sp. 10N.247.311.12 | reverse complement strand
TAAAGGGTGATAGCCCCGTAACCGACACATCATAATCAGTGAAAACGAGTAGGGCGGGACACGTGATATCCTGTCTGAATATGGGGGGACCATCCTCCAAGGCTAAATACTACTGACTGACCGATAGTGAACCAGTACCGTGAGGGAAAGGCGAAAAGAACCCCTGTGAGGGGAGTGAAATAGAACCTGAAACCGTGTACGTACAAGCAGTAGGAGCACCTTCGTGGTGTGACTGCGTACCTTTTGTATAATGGGTCAGCGACTTAATTTTAGTAGCAAGGTTAACCGTTTAGGGGAGCCGTAGGGAAACCGAGTCTTAACTGGGCGTACAGTTGCTAGGATTAGACCCGAAACCAGGTGATCTAGCCATGGGCAGGTTGAAGGTTGAGTAACATCAACTGGAGGACCGAACCGACTAATGTTGAAAAATTAGCGGATGACTTGTGGCTAGGGGTGAAAGGCCAATCAAACCTGGAGATAGCTGGTTCTCCCCGAAAGCTATTTAGGTAGCGCCTCGGACGAATACTACTGGGGGTAGAGCACTGTTAAGGCTAGGGGGTCATCCCGACTTACCAACCCTTTGCAAACTCCGAATACCAGTAAGTACTATCCGGGAGACACACGGCGGGTGCTAACGTCCGTCGTGGAGAGGGAAACAACCCAGACCGCCAGCTAAGGTCCCAAAGTATAGCTAAGTGGGAAACGATGTGGGAAGGCTCAGACAGCCAGGATGTTGGCTTAGAAGCAGCCATCATTTAAAGAAAGCGTAATAGCTCACTGGTCGAGTCGGCCTGCGCGGAAGATGTAACGGGGCTAAGCTATACACCGAAGCTGCGGCTACGTACCTTAGGGTGCGTGGGGTAGGGGAGCGTTCTGTAAGCCGTTGAAGGTGGTCTGTAAGGGCTGCTGGAGGTATCAGAAGTGCGAATGCTGACATGAGTAACGATAAAGGGAGTGAAAAACTCCCTCGCCGGAAGACCAAGGGTTCCTGTCCAACGTTAATCGGGGCAGGGTAAGTCGACTCCTAAGGCGAGGCCGAAAGGCGTAGTCGATGGGAAACGGGTTAATATTCCCGTACTTCTTACAATTGCGATGGGGGGACGGAGAAGGCTAGGTGGGCCTGGCGACGGTTGTCCAGGTTCAAGTACGTAGGCGGGTGGTTTAGGTAAATCCGGACCGCTACTAACGCTGAGATACGATGTCGAGCTACTACGGTAGTGAAGTCATTGATGCCATGCTTCCAGGAAAAGCCTCTAAGCTTCAGATTGTAAGGAATCGTACCCCAAACCGACACAGGTGGTCGGGTAGAGAATACCAAGGCGCTTGAGAGAACTCGGGTGAAGGAACTAGGCAAAATGGTACCGTAACTTCGGGAGAAGGTACGCTCTTATCAGTGAAGTCCCTTGCGGATGGAGCAGACGAGAGTCGCAGATACCAGGTGGCTGCAACTGTTTATTAAAAACACAGCACTGTGCAAAATCGTAAGATGACGTATACGGTGTGACGCCTGCCCGGTGCCGGAAGGTTAATTGATGGGGTTAGACTTCGGTCGAAGCTCTTGATCGAAGCCCCGGTAAACGGCGGCCGTAACTATAACGGTCCTAAGGTAGCGAAATTCCTTGTCGGGTAAGTTCCGACCTGCACGAATGGCGTAATGATGGCCACGCTGTCTCCACCCGAGACTCAGTGAAATTGAAATCGCTGTGAAGATGCAGTGTACCCGCGGCTAGACGGAAAGACCCCGTGAACCTTTACTACAGCTTGGCACTGAACATTGAACCTACATGTGTAGGATAGGTGGGAGACTTTGAAACCGCGTCGCTAGATGTGGTGGAGTCGTCCTTGAAATACCACCCTTGTAGTTTTGATGTTCTAACGTTGGTCCCTGAATCGGGATTACGGACAGTGCCTGGTGGGTAGTTTGACTGGGGCGGTCTCCTCCCAAAGAGTAACGGAGGAGCACGAAGGTGGGCTAAACACGGTTGGACATCGTGTGGTTAGTGCAATGGCATAAGCCCGCTTGACTGCGAGAATGACAATTCGAGCAGGTGCGAAAGCAGGTCATAGTGATCCGGTGGTTCTGAATGGAAGGGCCATCGCTCAACGGATAAAAGGTACTCCGGGGATAACAGGCTGATACCGCCCAAGAGTTCATATCGACGGCGGTGTTTGGCACCTCGATGTCGGCTCATCACATCCTGGGGCTGAAGTCGGTCCCAAGGGTATGGCTGTTCGCCATTTAAAGTGGTACGCGAGCTGGGTTTAGAACGTCGTGAGACAGTTCGGTCCCTATCTGCCGTGGGCGTTGGAAAATTGAAAGGGGCTGCTCCTAGTACGAGAGGACCGGAGTGGACGAACCTCTGGTGTTCGGGTTGTCATGCCAATGGCATTGCCCGGTAGCTAAGTTCGGAATCGATAACCGCTGAAAGCATCTAAGCGGGAAGCGAGCCTTGAGATGAGTTTTCCCTGGCACTATAAGTGTCCTAAAGGGTTGTCGTAGACTACGACGTTGATAGGCAGGGTGTGTAAGTGCTGCGAGGCATTGAGCTAACCTGTACTAATTGCCCGTGAGGCTTAACCATACAACACCCAAGGGGTTTTGTGGACTCAAAGAAAGACCAGACCTTGAATGAGTTTGAAGAGATAGACTTTTAAATCAGTTTTCCAGATTATTTTGCCTTCAGTTTTTAAAAAAGCTGAAAGTAAAAGCAAAATTTGCTTGGCGACCATAGCATTGTGGACCCACCTGATTCCATGCCGAACTCAGAAGTGAAACACAATAGCGCCGATGGTAGTGTGGGGCTTCCCCATGTGAGAGTAGGACATCGCCAGGCTCCAAATTTATTTTCACTTTTTAAAAAGTGAAGACAAAAGTTCGACTTTGTCTATTAAGTAGACAAGTCACCATAGAGTTCTAAGTTTTCTTAGTATTTTATGTTGACTTTCAAAGTAGAAAGCGTATTATACGCGTCCTGCTTAAGTGCTAAGGCACTGAAAGCGTTCTCTTTTTAGAGAACAAGCTCTTTAACAATTTAAACCTATCAATCTGTGTGGGCACTCGTTGATGAATAT
>NZ_JBFSUV010000087.1:0-4984 GCF_041467515.1 Vibrio sp. 10N.247.311.12 | reverse complement strand
ACGCTTACCTTTCGCAAGTCCTTGCAGGGCAAGGGGCTTCGTAATCTTGCCCTGACTCAAAAGGTCATTGAGTTCATCAACCGTCACACCTAGCTTCTCTGGGTTCTGCTCCAAACGAATAATTGGCAGACCCAAAACCTGCGCTCCTTGAACCAACTTTCCGCAATTAGCAATCAGCGCATCACTGTCATCAACAAGGCGTGCGAGCTTACCTTGTACGTCCACAATCACCAAACCTGTGTTTTGTCTCATTAGCATGTGTATTCCTTGTTTTTGGCAGCCTAACTCACTACGCAATCTGATGAGTATATTTTCTACTATGTAACGATTTAGCTTACAAAGCCATACAGTAATAGGTATAAGACTACGGAATAATACTCACCAACGGTCGAAAGGTCGCAAAACAAAAATTATTGATACTGGCATGACATTTAAGAGTGAGTAAGAACGATGAACAAGATAACGAAATCAGCATTAGCACTGGGTTTAATCAGCGCAGTTTCTCTTCCAGCTTTAGCTGCAGGTACTGACGGCGTGGCGGACTTAGTGTCTACCAAGATTCTGACACAGACGGTCACGGTAGCTTAGATTCAGATGGCATGGGCTACAACCTATACGGCGGCTACCAATTCAACCGTATCGTAGGTGTTGAACTTGGCTACACAGATTACGCAAACTACAAAAATAGCGCTGAAAAGCTGTCTCCGACGTCTGTTTCTTTGTCAGCAAATCTTGGTTACACATTCGACAACACAATCCGCCCATTCGTATTGGCTGGTTTAAGCTCTGTTGACCTAAACGCAAATAAGAGTGCTGGTTACGCTGATGACAGCGGTACGGGTTTCCACTTTGGTGTAGGTGTTGAATACACGCCAATCGAACACCTAACGCTACGCTTAATCTCGCAAGCGGATGCAGTAAGCGTAGACGACACGGTCCAATTTAAGAACTCTCAGATATCAGCTGGTGACCACACGCTTGCCTTCAAAAGCATTAGCTTCGGTGGTTCATACAACTTCTAATGTGATTGAACCACATAGAATAAGCTGAACATACTAATTCACTTTGCTGTTCCACCTTGTCATGAAGGTCACTCAGTAAAGTAAATTTTTTGTATCTACACACCTTAGCGTCATTTCACTTTAGCCAGTTTATCGCTCACCATCACTGATTGAGCTTTATGCGTTGATATTAGAGCTTTCTTGGTAGCGAGACTAAAATAAAGGGATAAGTGACACAGGAAGACAAGACCTATGAATCTACCACGCTTAAACATGTCGATAAACAAACTCCCTTTCGTTTTGGCAGTGTATTACCTGCTTGTCATTAACTTGCCTATCTCACGCGAACTGTTCAATATTCTTAGTTCCTCACAAGCCGAAAGCATTGGGTTTATCATCTCGATCCCATTTTTCTTTCTCGCCGCATTCAACTTTATCTTTCAAGTATTCAACTGGCCGATATTCGCCAAAGCTTTTTTTATCTTGTTACTACTTACTTCCTCTTTAGTCAGCTACAGCATGTTCAACTACGGCATTTTTGTAGACTATGGAATGATAGAAAACGTCTTCGAAACCAACAGCGGAGAGGCTGCTAGCTACCTAAGCAGCTATTCTATTTTATGGTTTGTTCTGATGGGAGGAGTCCCGTCACTGCTGCTTTTATTTACGGATCTTGAAAGAGAATCTTGGAAAGATTTTGCTATTGGGAAGGCGATTGGATTGCTCTCTTCGTTGATCGTCATTGCCATCATTGCCGGGTTGTTTTACAAAGATTATGTGTCGATTGGTCGTAATAACTCTCATCTTAAAAAGATGATCATTCCGACCGAATACGTAGCATCAACAGTCAAATACATCAATAACACCTACATCAAACAGCCCATCCCCTATCAAGAATTGGGATTAGATGCTCAACTCAAGCCACAAGCAAAAGCGGCAACCAAACCGACCTTATTGGTGTTTGTTCTTGGTGAAACAGCACGTGTATATAACTACCAATATTATGGCTATGAGAAAGAAACCAATGCTCATACCAAACCCTATAATCCGATCTTTTTCTCTGATGTTCAGTCATGCGGAACAGCCACTGCGGTTTCTGTGCCGTGTATGTTTTCTAACATGAACCGAAGCAACTACGATCGCGACAAAGCCTACAACCAAGATAACGTAGTCGACATTATGAACCGCGCGGGCATTCACTCTATCTGGCGAGAGCACGATGGTGGAGACAAGGCGGTCGCACATCGAATCAAAGAGATGACTCTCGTCGCCAAAGACAGCGACCCGCTGTGTAATAAAGATGTGTGCTATGACACAGCCATGCTAGAGAACTTCGAACAAGATACTCAAGTTCTTAAACAAGATAGCATCATTTTCTATCATATCTCCGGATCTCACGGCCCAACTTACTTTGAGCGATACCCAGAAGATCATAAGAAGTTTGTGCCAGACTGCCCACGTTCTGATATCGAAAACTGCACCAAAGAGCAAGTGGTCAACACCTACGACAACACCATCTTGTACACAGATTTCTTTCTATCACAGGCTATTCAGAAGCTAGAGAAACTCACCGATAAGTACAATGTTGCGCTGATGTACATTTCCGATCACGGAGAATCATTGGGAGAAAATGGCGTCTACTTACACGGCATGCCTTATTCATTGGCACCGAAAGAGCAAACCCATGTGCCTATGATAATGTGGATGTCTGATGGTTTCGCCGAGCAGAAAGGGATAAACCAGACCTGCTTAAGAAAGGCAGGCAAAGAACAGAGCTTCTCCCAAGATAATCTGTTCGACTCTTTACTCGGCCTAATGGATGTACAAACCAAAGAATATCGAGAGAACCAAGACATTTTTTCTGCGTGTCGGTAGTGCTTTTGCTTATGTAAACCATCGGAAAACTCGAGTTGCCTGAACAAGCTCTCCTCAACTTCTCCTAAAAAGAAAAGACCTCGGTCTTTTCTTTTTTTTCGTCGCTAACATGGAGCCAGAGTGCTAATTTATAACGATGAAACAATGAGCTACATTTAATAGAGACAATAATGGAAGAGTACGTCGTGCTCCAAAGACCAACCTGTCTTATTAGACTTTATCTCACTCACATCGATCATTGAACTTACCAAGATTAAGCTCAGTTCAATACCGCGCCTGAATGGCGCATAATATCAATGTTTACGTCATATCATTAAGGACAAATGAATGGACGCTTTCATAATTTCAAGCTGGCAATTTTCTGAGGGGGTGGCACATGAACACACCACCAGCCCAGCCTCATTCGAGCAATCAACTTGGTATCACTGCCAAAGAGATGCTGACGGTTTGAGAGAATGGCTCCACAGTAATACGGTTCCAAATGCCATCATCGATTCATTACTCACCGATGACACCCGCCCTCGGTTCGAACAATTTGGCCACGACTGTTTTTTGATGATTCTGCGAGGCATTAATCTAAACGAAGGTGCTAACCCTGACGACATGCTTAGCCTACGCATCTTATGGTACAAAGGCACTTTAATATCAACACGTAAAGTTCCTTCAAAAGCGGTCAGTAATCTGATATCTGATCTCAAACAAAACCAAGGCCCTACATCATTACCTGATGTGTTGTTGGGCATGATCCGTGGAATCAACCACAGTATTTCAACCTTCCTAGCACCCGTCGAACTATTAATTGACGAGTTAGAATCTACATCCAATATCGACATAAGATCCATTAACGCTCTACATTCAAGGCTACTCAGACTAAGGCGTTATTTGAAGCCACAGAAATACGTTTTTGAAGATTTAATGAGTGACCTACCTGCGCCATTGAGTAAGCACAACAGTCATATAAAGAACAGCCTTGATACCATCCTGAGAATTAACGAGTCTGTTGAGTTTTACATCGAACAAATTAATGTATTTTTAGCGAGCCTAAGTCAGCAACAAGCTGAAAAAATGAATAGAAATACGTACCTATTTTCTATCATTGCAGGTATTTTCCTCCCTGCTGGGTTTTTCACCGGTTTACTGGGTGTCAATATCGCTGGGATACCCGGAACAGATAACCCGATAGCATTTCCACTATTTTGCGTTGGGCTGCTCGTGGTCATAGCGGCAGAGGTCGTTATTTTGAAAAAATTGAGGTTTATTTAATGGTTGAGTTTTTGCAATCCAATATGTGGCTTAGACAAGTAGTTTTAGGTTTACTTCTTATCACTGTGTATTGGGTGATCAAACGCTTAGGTAAGAACTGGATAGAAACATTAGCGGAAAATAAACGTGTCGAATTGAAGCGAAAGCAGTTCGTGATTAAGTGTTTCAATATTGTTCTGTTTCTACTCTTCATCGCTGTGTTTACGATTGTTCTTAACTTGGGTTTTGGTGATATTTCTCTGTTCTTGTCTTCGATATTTGCGGTGCTGGGTGTCGCTTTATTCGCGCAATGGTCGATTCTAAGTAACCTCACAGCCAGCGTACTAATATTTTTCGTCTTCCCTTATCGCATTGGCGACAGAGTAAGAGTCGCGGAGAAAGACGAAGACATCAGCGGTGTGATCATCGATATCACCATGTTCCATGTTATTCTTCGACACAGTTCGGGCAACATCATCACCTACCCTAATAACCTGATCCTACAAAAAGGCGTGATCAAAGTTTTGGTTGAACCGGAAGCAAAAAGTGAAGCAGGTGATACTGAGCTAACCAAAACTGAAAATTCAGAATCATAAGATCTACTGGTGCCTTAGATATCGGCAAGTCAAACAGATAGACACAGCGAACTGATTCGTAAGATATTAAAAGAGCTTAGTTCGACATGGATTGCAAAACTTGGCGATAAAGGACATTAGAGAGAAGCTTCAATAAGGTAAAAAGTCTAACACCCAATACTTACGCCAAACAAGGCGGATTAACCATAGATGTGTATGGTGGAGTGAGATCTGACTGTAGTGGTCAACTGATATTGGCCACGTTCCTAGAGTTTAACCAGAACAATCGTT
>NZ_JBFSUV010000086.1:0-5482 GCF_041467515.1 Vibrio sp. 10N.247.311.12 | reverse complement strand
GGATAAGGGTCTGTTCTATGATACCGATGAGGGTACACCTCAAGGTGGAATAATATCTCCAACCTTGATGCTAATGACTCTCGCGGGAATAGAGCAACAAATAAAATCTACAGCTCTGAAAATGGGTGCTAGGGCCAACTTTATTGGTTATGCGGATGATTTCGTGGTCACCTGCTCTTCAAAGGAAGTGCTAGTGAACGATATCAAACCGTTGATTGCTGACTTTCTGGCAGAAAGAGGGTTAACCCTCTCCGAAGAGAAAACGAAGGTCACTCATATTGATGATGGCTTTGACTTTCTGGGTTTCAATCACAGGAAGTACAAAGGGAAATTGCTCATTAAACCGAGCAAATCTAACACGCTGTTATTCCTTAGAAATCTACGTGAACTTATTAAAAAGCACGCAACCATCCCTGTTAACGATCTTATCAAGTTGATAAATCCGAAACTTAGAGGGTGGGCGAATTACTATCGCCACTGTGTTGCTAAACAAGTATTCGGGTATGTCGGCCACAAACTATTTCAAGCGTTATGGCACTGGGCAGTTAGACGTCATCCAACCAAGTCCAAAGACTGGGTTGTTCATAAGTATTTTCTCAATCGTAAAGGCCAGTGGCAATTTCACGGTTGGCAGAAAATCATGGACATGGACTGTCACTTCAATCTGTTCCAAATAGCTAAAGTGCCCATCGAGCGACACGTAAAAATCAGGAATGCAGCGACCCCTTTTGACCCTCAATACCAAGAATATTTGGTGAAGAGAAAATCTAAAAGGCTAGCTCGTAACTCTTGGAAAGAGCCTGTCCCGACTGCGTTATAAGTTGCTGGGTATCAATGATGCCTTAGTGGAGGCTTGAGCCGTATGCAGTGAAAGTTGCACGTACGGTTCTTAGAGGGGCGGCACTTGGTAACAAGTGTCGTCTACTCGACAAAAGCTTGTTTCGATACCTACCAGTTTGATGTGATCACCAAGCGATTCTGTCGCCCCTAAGTTAGCCAAATTTAGCTCATGGTTGGTTCCTAGTTTTGTTAGGCGAACTTTTTCATAGTGCTCAACTCCATATTTCACATGAATTTTTTATACGTATTGAAATGCACTTGAGTTAGAGCAAGTTATGCCTTTAGGCGTTAATTATTGTGTATAATGTGCGAAATATATTAATTTTGAGATGGTCATCTTGGATCTTAATGACGAAGAACTTGCAATCAGGGACAGGGCAGTCATCTTTGCCAAGAAAAACAGGACTAAGATTTGTAGAAGGCTTACTGATAAAGCAGTCTACCTTCCAGAAGAGGCTCCTGTATCTGTTTTTATGAGTGGCTCTCCAGGGGCAGGGAAAACAGAATCATCTAAAGAATTAGTTGCTTCCATCTCTGATGGTCATGTGCAAGTTCTTCGCCTAGATCCTGATGACTTGCGCATTGAATTTGAAGATTACGATGGTTCGAATTCATACCTATTTCAGCGTGCAGTTGTTATTCTTGTTGAACGTTCGATGGACTATATCTTTAAGAATGGTCAGAGTTTTTTGTTAGACGGAACGTTATCAAGCTACCATGTAGCGGAAAAAAACATTCAAAGATCTTTAGACAAAGACAGAGATGTACTGATAATATTTGTGTATCAACGCCCTGAACTAGCATGGGAATTTGTTAACGCGAGAGAAAAAGTTGAAGGTCGAAAAATTCTCCCTGAACACTTCGTAGAACAATTCTTTGGTTCTCAGACAGTTATAGAGGCGTTGAAGGAAAAATTCGGTAAAAAGATCCAAGTCGACTTGTTGATGAAAGATAATGATGGCAGCACTAGAACTTATCATAGTAACGTTAGTAGCTTGAAACCTTATCTGAAACCGAATTATACTGTAGAAGAAGTAAACAAAATTGTGGGCATTTAAAGGTTGATAGGAGGCTTTATGTTTAATTTTAGCAGTAAGAAGGTTGCTTCATCACCATTGTCAAATTTTGTGAAGCGTACATCTTCAAGTGAAAAGAAAAAAGTTTATAAAAGAGTGATCGTCGCTGCTTCAGAGTCTCAAAACTCAACAATTGAGAAAGCCAAAGCAGTTGCATAATCGAATATGCTCTTGCTCATCAATTTTTTAAGCCGATTCAAACTAATACAGTTGAATCGGCTTTTTTACACCTATAACTTTAGCGTATGAACAAACAAAGGTATAACAATCGCTTAAGGTTCCAAGATACTTTTTCTAATCTGATAGAAACGGTTTAGTGCAGTGGTTGTAAATCATTTATATCCAAAAACGTTTTTAAAACTGATCAACCTTTGTGTGATCAGCTCTAGCATACTCTCCCTGGACAAAACCTATCTAGAGAGGGTTTAAAAGAGGTAATTGCCCCAATGTCTCGCCAGACCTAGCTTTGTCTTCTTGCTTGTAAGCCCCTTCGCTTGTATCGACAACAACATATTGAAATTCAAGAGGTTGGTGGATGTCTTCTTTCGTTAGAGAGTCGAGCTTGAGGTCTCCGGAAGCAAAGCGAGGGGGTTCAGATGGTTTCAAACTAGGAATCACCAAACAGTTCGCAACGTACCCAAAAAATTGGTCAACACTTAAGTGACCAGAAGCATGACTTTGAATACGTGTGATTAGACCAAATTTGGGCTTATGACTGTTCTTTTCGATTTGTCTTCTAGACATACCGCAATAAATCAGTTGTTCGCCATGCCAAATAGCAATAGATGCCAGCAGCAACTTTCGGGATATCAAAGATTACTTTCTACAACAAGCGTGTATTGCGAATAGATTAAAACTCAGCAGTCGCAAGTATAACGACACTTTGGATACGTAGAGCAACCATAAAAAGACATACCAGATTTAGCTCCTTGCTTAGCAACACGCATTACAAGCTTAGATTGGCAACTAGGGCAAATCATAGATTCGACGCCTGCCCTGTGTGTTTGGGGCGATATTGATGGTTTATTTTGAAAGCTGCGCCCATCTTCAATCATATGTACTAGTTCGCTGCCATTGACTAGCCACAGACGCTTATCTAGAGAAAAAGCGACAGCCTCAGAAGTAAAGCCTCCTGAAGTTACGATAATCATCTTACTGGCATTGTTCGCGATCATGACACCGTACATTTCCCTTAGAACTTGCACACCCACTTTGCGAGTTTTCCAATGCTTACATTGTACAAGGCTTAATTCACTATCTTTTGTAAGCCAAATATCAACACCGCCATCAGATTTTTGAGCGAAAGACTGTTTGACCGCATACCCTTGAGACTTAAAGTATTCTCCGATGTAACTTTCAAATTCGATCCAAGTCAGGTGATTTAGTGGGGAAGTATTCCTCTGAATTTTAATCTGATTGTTCGTCTTGAGATAGTTTCTTTTCCTCTGATATTGCTTGAAAAACGCTATCGGTGCGGGGAGAAGAAATAAGAACGTAAAATATGGAGCCATCAAGGGCAAGTTTGGAGCAATAGCTTCAAAGATGAAATTATTGCTATCCACGGCCAAGCTAGGCAATAGGTATGAAAGCCCAAAATAAATACAAGCAGAGAGTACTACGCTTAACCACCATGGAGCGTCCATTAAGTGCCATATGATTCCATCGTGTTTTCGTGCCATTTGAAGATTACCCGATAAGCGTTTAGATGCATTAAAACACAAGCGATAGATGATGGGTATAGTTTGTAAGGTGATATTTATCAGGATGATAGCTATTGATGAGCTAGGGCAGGGAAGGCAACGCTTGAAGTCGGATTCCTTGTTCGGAATCCGAACACTTCTAACTCATAATTGTCGAGTAGACGACATACTCAAGTCAAGATGACTGTGCCCACCAAGCGACTACAAACCAAAGCCTGCATGACATCAAATTTGGGAGTGAGCGGATTTTAAGGCACTTTCATGATAAATTTGCCAACATGATAAAATCGATTATCAACCTCCAATTTATATGAATGACCAACTAACCCCAATCAACAAAGACCATTTGAAAAAACTTATCCGAGCAGAACTGGAGCTAACATGGTTTGATAATAAATCAGCTAGCCCGGATATGTCTTGGGTTACTCCTACGGTGCTAAAAACATTGTTTACTGAGTTGATAACTCATACACGTGGTAATCAATCAAAGGCTGCTAGGATGTTGGGGATCAACAGGGGGAGTTTCAGCAAAAAATTAAACCAGATTACAAGTAATGAACTTGGATTGGTTGAAAGCCTATAGGTATATATCAGCCTATTAGGACACAGCAGAGGGCGCAGTCATTATTACCTTGAAAAACGCGGTAAGTCAGTAGCTTGGTCTACATTTACCCCCGTGAGATATCACGGGGTGCACAGCGAACAGCGTGATAAGAACGGATAACTTTTGGCAGGGTAAATCAACAGCTTAAAATTGCTTTTGTACAGGGCAAGGGTATTGCTCTTTGAGAGCGGCAACAAGGTAGCTTCCAATATCGACACCTATACCTGCTTCCCCATATTTTTTTAGATTAGGATCGCGTTTGAGCCTTTTGTCGATGATTGTCATCAAATCTTTGGTTCTCCAATTATCTAAGCTTTCGCGATTGATTGTATCTGTCATTGGTAAACAGTAGTCGATACGTTGGTTGCGAGCGTCTAAGCGAGTGGTATAAAGATCCGCTGTATAAGCAGCAACACGAACACCGATCATTAAAGCTTGATACTGAGGGCTATCGGGATTTTGATAGTGCTCAACGTAATAACGCATAGAGGCAGGGTTATGTTTACTGCCATACTTATCAATGTCTATCTCTTCTGCCGCTAAACTCCCAAAAGAACACCACATGGTTAAGCTTAAGACGCTCCATTTATTCATTGCTAATCCTCCATTTTTATAACTTAGTATATTACTAGGTCGTTACGACTTTTCACTTGGGTGTTGAATAATTAACCATTATTTATAGTTAAGGTCGGGTTTTATCCTCCTTCTGTGTTGGCTCCAAGGTGGAAGGTGGCTCAACACGTTTGCTGGTGCCCTCAAATTGTTCACGTGTCTCCTCCACGATTTGTGAGTGGTTGTCTGGGTTGTAATAACGCTCAGTGCCGCCGCGCTGTTCATGCTGCTCAATCACCGTTTGGCTGGTGTTGCCTAGAGCTGTACCTTTGTATTGTTCGCCCACCATCGTTTGCCACTCGGCTTGGGTCGGCTCAGGATTAAAGTTTTGTTCGTGCTCTTCTTGAGTGGGTACGCTGGCGAGCACAAAATCTTTAAACGTGTCGGTTGTTTTAAATGCTTCCCATTCATTCGCTCGAGATTGGCGAGAGTCATCATTATTGCCCGCTAGGATTTGTCGAGCTTTTCCTTCTTTATCAGCATATTTTTCCTCAACAAACGCTTGGAATGGCTTTTCCAGTTTCTCAGTTAGGCTCGCCACTTGACGATGCTCTTGGCTGTTGACTTGACTGAGCGTATCGACCTCTTGTTGAGCTTGTGTCGTGGACGTTATCAAGCCTTGCGTCTCACTAAAGTTCGCCGTAAAGCCA
>NZ_JBFSUV010000085.1:0-5560 GCF_041467515.1 Vibrio sp. 10N.247.311.12 | reverse complement strand
ACTCAGGCCTTGAAAGCCGCTTAACAGAAATGTCCAACTTTACGGGGTCACTTCATGTCGACTGGCTTTTCATTATAGGCTTCGCTAATTACTCATTAGGATATTATGAGCTTGGCGCTACTCGTTTATCTTTCAACTGATCAATAACATAGTCAGGAGCCACTTTACCTAGCTCACCCAAGCAATCATCGGTCTTGTCGTTGCCGTATCGCACGTAGATATCACATACCGCGTATAACTGCTCCGGAGAACCAGAGATCAAATACGCCTTCTCGAACGATTTAGTCGATTTGTCGATATCCAGCTCTTCTTGTAGTACCCCATTCAAGTACCAGTAGTAGCTGTTATCTTTTGCAAGTTCTGCTGCTACTTCAATCTCTTTGGCTGCTGCTACCTTGTCTTCAAGGCGAACCAAAGTTAATGATTTAGAATAGTGCATCGCTGCATTGTCCGGCACGTTCTTCAAACCACGATCCAACACCTCGACCGCTTGTTGATCTTTATTCTGAGCTCGGAAGTTATCCGCGTAGCTCAGCCAAACTTGAGGGTCTTTCTGGTGAGTATTGATCAACTCAAGATAGATCGTTTCCGCTTTATCCCATTCATTGTGCCAACGGAGTACATCAGCAAACAGTAATTGGTACTTTTCAGATTCTTGCGTTTCCAAGAAGCTAATAAGCTCTATGACTGGTGGTTCAATTTGTGCTTTCTGCTCGTCATCCAATGCATTGAAGTCACGGACTAGGTTTGACGTTGCCGTATGGCGAACCATGGTATCGCTGTCTTTTAGCAAGGGTGAAACTAACGCCCAGCGATGTTCAAGTTGGTAAGGTTCAGAACCGATAACCGCCGCTTCACGAACTTCAGGGTTTTGATCTTTTAAGCCTCTTGCCACCGCCACCAGCGCATTTTGGCTTGGATATGAAGCAAGCTCTTGCAGTGCACCAGTACGATTTTCAACAGATTGATTCTGATCTTGTGCCATGTAAGACAACTGTTGAATGCGGGTTTGAGTGTCCGTCATTTCAAGCACTTGATTGATATTTTGTGCTGGCGCGTCAACCGTTTGTTGAACGCTATTCGCAGCCATCGCAGACGTTGAAATTAATGCGGACGTTGAAATCAATAAAGCAACAGCCGTCGCTAAACTCTTCTTCATCATAGTATTACCTTAAACTGGAGAACTTAGCCTGTCCTTAGACTCGTATCTGATTAAATTTATCTTGGACCTGTTGATCCAAAGAACGAGTTAAAACTTGGTCTCGAACGTAGCTTGTTGCGCCTGTTTTGCTCGATGCGCCATCAATACTGAGTCGCTGAATTTACCATGAGCAACCGGATGCCCCATCGCGCGAGCGATGTACGCCATCGACTTATCGACATGAGAAAAGAACTTATGCCAACCTGCACATAAGTAGTTCAAGCCCGGTTCGCCTGCACGAGTTTTGATAAAGCGGTTCTTAGGGCACTCACCATGACAAGTGAACTTGTAATCACACTGCTGACATTGACTGGTCAGTGTGCGGGATTTAGCAAAACCAAACTTTTGCTGTGGTGCGCTGTACGCCAAATCATCAAGTTTCTCGTGATGAATATTGCCAATTTTGTACTCAGGGTAAACATAGTGGTCGCATGAGAAAACATCGCCATTTGGCTCCATTGCCAAACCCTTTCCGCATATCTCGTTCAAGGTACACAATGGGTTCGGACGCCCAATCCACGTTTCTAAACTTGCTTCAAAATACTGAACAAACACCTTACCGATGTCGTTCTTAGCCCACTCATCAAATACAGAAATAAGGAAATTACCCCAAGCCAAATCCGACACACACCACGATTCCATGATCGAATCTTTATGGCCGGGGATCAGGCGTTTGTCGCCTTGTTTAAGCTGCTCGCTTACTTGGGATGTTTGTGGTGCAACCGTTCGGAACGTTTTCTGTTCAACGATAGGAATAAACTGCATTTGCGGTGACTTCACCACATCACGTAGGAAGCGATAGACCTCAAGTGCATTTTGACTGGTGAGGTTATTCACACAAGTCAGCGTTGCGAACTTCACTTGGTGTTTGTGGAGCAGTTCAACGGCCGCCATCACTTGTTTGAATGTACCACGGCCTGCTCTGTTAACACGATACGCATTGTGCAACATTTCAGGGCCATCAATACTCAAGCCGATTAGGAAGTTATTTTTTGCTAAGAAACGACCCCAATCGTCATTGAGCAGTGTGCCATTGGTTTGCAGATCGTTTGAGATCAACACACCTTCAGGTCGGTACTTTTTCTGTAGTTCAACCACTCTTTCAAAGTACGCTAAACCCAGCATGGTAGGTTCACCACCCTGCCATGAGAAGATAATTTCTGGCGTGTTTTGACCTTCGATGTATTGTCGGATGTAGGTTTCTAACGTCTCATCATCCATTCTTGGAGAACTGCCTTTCTTGTACTCCAACAAATCTTGCTTACTTAGGTAGTAACAATATTTACAGTCAATGTTGCATGCTGCGCCAATCGGCTTAGCCATGACATGCAAGCGCTTAGACGCTTTACCGTTATATTGTGGACCTTGAGTAATATGCATGATTTACCTACCTATTTTAGTATTCTGGACCCATCATAATTCCTATTCGATCAGGTGACATGTTATACCCTTTATAACCAATAGGAATGACCTTAAACGTTAGAATTAGACCCTATTTCGAACATCTGAGGCACGTGATGAAATTTCTTAATTACAAACAGTTAGCAACAATTAGCAGCGTCACCATGACTATCCTTCTGAGTGGCTGTGCAAGCGTGCCTACACACCCCATCGCCCAACAAATTGACCAAGAGATGGTGTTGGTTGAAGGCGGCACATTCACCATGGGGTCGAACGGTCCAGAAGCGACCAAAGCAGAGCGTCCTGCACGTAATGTAACTGTAGATAGTTTCTATATTGCGAAGTTTGAGGTGACTCAAGAATTGTTCGAATCGGTGATGGGTTCATCTCTCAGTTATTTCCAAAACCCACAAGTTCCGGTCAATAACCTTAGTTGGCAGCAAGCAAACTATTTTGTTGAGCAGTTGAATGAATTAACGGGTGAAGAATACCGTCTGCCTACTGAAGCTGAATGGGAATTTGCAGCCAAAGGTGGCAATAAAAGTAAAGGCTATACTTACAGTGGTTCCAATAACTTAGATGATGTTGCGTGGTACTCAGCAAATTCTAAAAATAGCGCACATCCAGTCGGGCTAAAGAAACCAAATGAACTAGGCTTATATGACATGACAGGAAACGTGGGCGAGTTTGTTATCGATGCCTTCGATGACACCTTCTACCGATTCGGCCCAACAGACAACCCTAACAACGCAAAACACAGCGACGTCGGTTTATCACACAAATCGGTTCGCGGTGGCAGCTTTGCTTATGACGAAAATGAATCTGAAAGTTACCGTCGTGACTTCGCAAGCCAATCGATCACTATGTCAGATATGGGGCTGCGTTTAGTTAAGGATGTGAACTAGCTAACGAAGCGAACTAACTAAAGATGCCGAAGGTTATGGTTCACTAATCGTCACCAACAATACTAAAAATACGATTCGCACTGCACACACGTTACAAATCTGGCCAAACGTTGGAAACCTGACCAAACATTAGAACTCAGCGGCAACAGTGAATAAGGAAACTCTATGCAATACACCAAGCTTTCAGGACTAACCCTCGCGTTACTCTGCGCTCTCCCAGCTTCAGCTGAGAAAAAGCCAAATCTAGTCCTTCAAATCACGGTAGATGGCCTGCGCGCAGATCTAATCGAACGATATAAGCACAACTTCGGTGAAGGCGGTTTCCGGTACTTAATGGATGATGGTACCTACTACACCAACGCAAACTACCAACATGGCAACACGGAAACGATCGTGGGCCATGTGTCGCTTGCAACAGGTGCTCCACCGAGCGTACACGGCATGGTAGGTAACGTTTGGTATGACCGTAGCGAAGAACGTTTGGTGTATAACGTAGAAGACGGTAACTACCAAATGCTGACCTCTGGTGCAGGTGTCGATAAAGCAACAGAGATCGACCCAACGCAGAAGACAGCACAAGGCGATGGCCGCTCTCCAGAGCCAATACTCTCCACCACGTTTGGTGACGAACTGACGATTTCCAATAGTGGCAAATCAAAAGTATTCGGTGTATCAGTGAAAGACCGCGGCGCAATCTCATTGGCAGGACACAGTGGTAAAGCCTTCTGGTTCTCCAAAGCACAATCGGAGTTTGTCACCAGTAACTATTACTATGACGAGTATCCAGATTGGGTATCACGCTGGAACGAGAAAGCGATTGCTGCTCAGTATTCCAAACAGAAATGGGAGCTCTCATTACCGCGTGATAAATACACGTTGCAAGAACACGATACCGAACACAAAGTGAAACTCGGTGACTTCCAACGCACCTTCCCTCATCCTTATGGCCCGGCAAGTTACAAGTACTACAGCACAACGCTAACCGTCAGCCCTGCTGGTGACGAAATCACGGAAAACTTCGCTAGCACCTTGTTGATGCAAGAGAAGCTTGGCCAAGGCGACGTGACCGATTATCTGTCAGTGAGTTTCTCATCAAATGACTACGTGGTGCACCTTTACGGCCCTGAAAGCCTAGAAACAGAAGACAACCTTATCCGACTTGATAAGACTCTCGCTAAGCTTTTCAAAACCGTGGATAACCAAGTCGGGCTAGAAAACACATTGATTGTGCTGTCTGCCGACCACGGTGTACCTGAATCTTCACCTGCGGCAAATGCGCTTGGTTTCAATCAAGCTCAATACTTCAATAAAGACACACTACTCTCGAGTGGTGTTGAGAAACGATTGAAGGATGAATTTGGTTTAACCAAAGACGCGATTCGCTTGTACGCACAACCTTACATCTATCTGAATCATGATCTGATCGCTGAGAAGAAGCTTGATCTGGCTAAGGTCCAAGAAGCTATTGCGGATGAAATTGCAAAAGTGAAAGGTGTTGCGTTTGCTGTATCAAGTAGTGACATTGCGGCTAACCGAGTACCGGATACGCATGTGATGCAGCTAATTAAAAACAACTACCACCCTGCTCGTTCTGGCGACGTGTACGTAGTATTTGCACCGCGCAGCTACATTAACGACATGGAAGGCCTCCAAATTGCCTCTACACATGGTTCTCCGTGGAAATACGACACTCATGTGCCTGTGATCTTTGCAGGCTACGACGTTGAAGCTAAGAAGGTATCGCGACCAGTGACGCCATATGACATTGCGCCAACGCTTTCGAACAAACTGGGTATCACCCAACCAAGCGGGTCAATCGGAGAAGTGCTGCAAGAGATCACTGAGTAGACTCAATCTCTAAGGTTTCGTGAGCTAGATTTCGAATCCAGCACCCACTCAATAAAAGAGCCGTTTATCTGTTTCTGACTCACTAGGTCGAAACAAATAAGGTTCATCGCGCATTAGCGGGAACTAAAAACAAAAACGGTAGTAAGTGACATGGTTTAGTCGCCAAACAAAAATCATACACAAACTACCGTTTTCATGCCGAATC
>NZ_JBFSUV010000084.1:0-5967 GCF_041467515.1 Vibrio sp. 10N.247.311.12 | reverse complement strand
AACCCGCATCATCAGCTTGGAAGGCTGAGGTAATAGCCATTATACGATGCACGCAACACGTAACTCTGTTTGAGCTATTTAACCTTTAGAATATGGTGGAGAGGGACGGATTCGAACCATCGAAGGCAGTGCCAACAGATTTACAGTCTGCTCCCTTTGGCCACTCGGGAACCTCTCCAAATTTTGAGCTTTCTCTCGCTTGCCTTATAGGAAGGGAGAAAGTGGTGCCGACTACCGGAATCGAACTGGTGACCTACTGATTACAAGTCAGTTGCTCTACCTACTGAGCTAAGTCGGCACAAGTGGGGCGCATTTTATTGAATGATTTTCCACCTTGCAATAGTAAATTGAAAAAAAGTGCAAAATTCTCTGACCAAACTCCTACATACGGCTATTTAGCTCAAGGTTTACGTCTTTAACCCGCATCTAGTACAGGAAGATATTTTATTTATCTATCGCTTGATGTATTTTCCATGCACTTGTTTTGTTATCCACTATAGAGTTTTGTATGAGCCCATTTATGTCATTTGACCGCGAACGTTGGTCTGAGCTAAGGAATTTAGTTCCGATGACACTTTCTGAGAGCGACTTAAAAGAGCTTCAAGGCATCAATGAAAAGCTCACAATGGAAGAGGCAGTAGAGATCTATCTACCGCTATCTCGTCTATTGAACCTCTATGTGGCAGCCAGACAGAATAGAAACTCGGTACTCCACCAATTTCTAGATAAGAAAGAGAAAGCGCCACCTTTTATCATCGGTATTGCGGGTAGCGTAGCTGTTGGCAAAAGTACCACTGCGCGTCTGCTTAAAGCCCTACTCTCTCGCTGGGAAAACCACCCAAAAGTTGAACTAGTGACAACCGATGGCTTTTTATATCCAAACGAGGTGTTAGAAGAGAAAGGGTTGATGAGCAAAAAGGGCTTTCCTGAATCTTACGATATCAAGCGTTTAGTGAACTTTGTTTCGGATGTAAAAGCTTGCAAGAGAAATGTCACAGCCCCTGTTTACTCGCATCTTACGTACAATATTACTGATGACGTTAAGTGCGTCGACCTACCAGATGTGCTTATTATTGAAGGGCTTAATGTCTTGCAAACCGGAATGAATTATCCACATGAGCCACATCGCGTGTTCATTTCAGACTTCCTTGATTTCTCACTCTATGTTGACGCCGATAGCCAACAAATCAAAGAGTGGTACGTCAATCGCTTTATGAAATTCCGTGATGGCGCGTTTACTAAGCCTGGCTCTTACTTTAGTCATTACACTAAATTATCGAACCAAGCCGCATTGGATAAAGCGGAAGGTATCTGGAGTTCAATTAATGGCTTGAACCTAGAACAAAATATTCTTCCGACACGAGAAAGGGCTCACCTGATTCTACGTAAAGGCGCAGATCATATGGTTGAAGAAGTGTTACTAAGAAAATAGTAACGCCTTAGTCGCCTTTTCTTAGCGATATCTCGCCACCAATATAGCTCTCGACACCATTCTCAGTTTTGAGCAATACAGCACCTTGCTCATCGATGCCTTGAACAACACCTTCAATTTCTCTAGGTCCAATGATCAATCTAACATTGCGACCTAAGAAATTATCCAAGCGGTTCCAACGCTCTACAAAATTGGACATTCCTTTCAACTCATAGTCGACAAGTGACTTATCCCAAGCATTGATCAGAGCCTGCGCTAACTGATTACGGTCTGGCACCTTCCCATCACACACTTCTTTAAGGGAAGTCCATGGCTGGCCAATACCTGATGTTGTTGGATCCATGGATAAGTTTAGCCCTAAACCAATCACAATATGTGCAGCGCCACCAGACTGTCCTGACAGCTCGACCAAGATACCTGCTAGCTTCTTGTCATTGTGGTAAAGGTCGTTCGGCCATTTGAGCTTTACACCTTCTACGCCCATTTCTTCCAAAGCTTCAACAACAGCGACACCAACCACAAGGCTTAAGCCCATTGCGGCAGCCATCCCTGCGTCGAGTCTCCAATACATTGAAAGGTAGAGGTTTGCGCCGAATGGCGATACCCACTCTCGTCCACGGCGTCCACGACCCGCAGCTTGATATTCAGCAATACAGACAGAACCCGATTCGAGGGTGTTAGTACGCTCTAATAGGTGCTGGTTTGTAGAACCTATGATGGGAATGAGTTCAAGAGAAGCATCGCGACTAACTGCAGACAATTTTTCTTGGTCAAGCATATCCAAACGACTGGCTAGCTTGTAACCCTTGCCTTGTACTCGGTAGATATCTAAACCCCACTCTTGAATACCTTTAATGTGCTTACTGATAGCCGCTCGTGATACGCCAATAATTTCACCTAGGTCTTCACCTGAATGAAACTCACCGTCAGCAAGACATCTCAATAGTGCAAGCTTGGTACTGTGCTCTCTCATGCCAATGACTCCAAAGCCTTATCCAAGTTTGTCTCGCAGTCTCGTCCCATAAAGCGCACTTCATGTTCCAATCGAATATCGAATTTATTCAAAACGGACTGGCGCACTCGCTCTGCAAGCTTAAGGATATCCACAGCAGAAGCCTCATCATAATTGATAATAACCAATGCTTGGTTGGGGTGAACCTGAGCGCCACCTTCTGTCACACCCTTGAACTGGCATTGATCAATCAGCCAGCCAGCAGCAACTTTGATCATGTCATTACTCTCATAGCCGACAATGTTTGGATATAGAGCTAACAGGCGATCAAAATGATCTTTGGTGATCACAGGGTTTTTGAAGAAGCTGCCCGCATTCCCTTGTATTCTAGGGTCTGGCAGCTTACTCGAACGGATAGCACACACTTCATCAAATACAGTACGAGGAGTGAGACTATCGGCTGCTAGGCTTTTTAACGGGCCATAGTGATTGCATGGCTCCCACTCTTTCGGCAACGTTAAACCAATCGCAACAACAATCGCTTTACCGTAGAGAGCATGTTTGAAAATAGAATCTCGGTAACCAAAGAGACACTCTTCCTTGCTTAATCGCTTAACTGTATAAGTATCCAGACATAGGATATCAACGTACTCGCATATGTCTTGCAGTTCAACGCCGTACGCACCAATATTTTGAATCGGAGCAGAGCCTGAACAACCGGGTATCATTGCTAGATTTTCTAGACCACCCAACCCCTTATCCACACTCCACTCAACCAAGCTTGGCCAATCCTCGCCACCACTTACATGCAGTAGGTGATGACTGTCCGTCTCGGCCAGCTCAATCCCGGCTAATTTATTCACGATGACCAGGCCAGCGAAGTGCTCAGTAAAAAGCATATTACTGCCTTTACCCAGTATTAACTTAGGCAAAGCTGACCATTTAGGGTCTTTGTAAAGCGAAATCAGTTCTTCGGTAGTGGTGACTTCAACCAACGCATCACACGTCTGATCGATGGAAAAAGTATGAACATTTTTTAAACTAGCATTGAGATGGAATTGCATGGCGATATTCAATTAACTTACACTGCGGTCATTCTACAGCAGATAAACCAATGGCGCAGTGACTGAATGAACAATGTCATCATTACTCAATTAGACCCAGTAAAGGTTCCCCTAGTTAAACGTTTCTATAAAGAACACTACCCAACGGGAAAAGCGAATAAGAGTGAACTGATCTACTCGTTATTGCTGGATAACGAGCTGTGCGGTGTCGTGCGTTTTCGTACAATAGAAAATAATCGCTTACTTACCGGTATGGCGATATCAAAACAACATCGTGGTCAGCAATTAGGCTCCCAGCTTATGGATTATTGTGCGCAACATACGCTTACGGAAGACGATTACTGCTTTGCGTACGCTCATCTCACCAACTTTTACGCGCGACACAAATTCGTACAAGTAGACCCTAAAGATCTACCAAATGGTTTAAGAGTTTTATACGAGCGCTATTCGAATAGCGGAAAAGATCTCATTCCTATGCATTATCAGCAAAATTGTTAGAGAATGCCTCGATTATCTAGTATTTGGTACTATCCCTTTGGTAAAATTAAAGGTTCGCAATTTTGCATATTTTTAAGGTAAAACAGTCAATATGATTGCCAGTAGGAATCCATTCATACAGTTGCCAACCATAGCGCAGAATCCTGACAAGTTTGAAGTACTACTATCAGCGCAAGAGTTTCGAACTCGCCTACTTGATGAGATATCTCGCGCAACGACTCGTATTAGTTTAGTCGCTTTGTACCTTGAAGATGATGAAGCTGGCCGTGAGATCCTAACTGCCTTATATGAAGCAAAGCAAAAGAATCCCGAACTAGACGTGAGTGTTTGTGTCGATTGGCACCGGGCGCAGCGTGGATTGATTGGCGCAGAGTCTTCTGAAGGCAATGCAGCCATGTATAAAGAGTTCGCAGAGAAATATCAACATTCTGTGCCTGTCTATGGCATTCCCGTTCGCGGCAAAGAAGTCTTTGGCGTATTGCACTTAAAAGGCTTTATCGTCGATGATAGCGTGATATACAGCGGTGCAAGCCTTAACAATATCTATCTGAATTACCATGACCGCTATCGCTTTGATCGTTACCATGTTTTAAACAATGCAGCTCTTGCTGACTCAATGTTTGCCTACGTACACGAACAGATGGTTGCGGACAGCGCTGTTTATGACCTGGCTGATAAGAACAAGCCTGCGACCAAAGAACTGAAACCAGCGATTCGTCAGTTTCGAGCATCATTGGCAAGGTCTCAGTATCAATTCGAAGGGCAAGAGGTTTCAGCAGAGCAAGTGGCTGTAACACCATTGGTTGGTATCGGTAAAAGACGTAACCGTCTGAATCAGGGAATCAACCAACTCGTCGCTCAAGCTAAAGATGAAATCTTCATCTGCACACCTTACTTCAACTTCCCACCTAGCCTAGCTAAAGAAGTGAAGAAAGCACTTAAGCGTGGCGTAAAGGTCAGCATTGTTGTTGGTGATAAGACAGCGAATGATTTCTTTATCTCACCAGAAGAAGAGTTTAAAACGATTGGTGGTTTGCCATACCTTTACGAACTGAACTTACGCCGTTTCGCTAAAGCGAATGAAGCTCATATTGCTAGCCGTAATCTATCAATTCGACTTTGGCAACACGATTCCAATAGCTTCCACCTAAAGGGCATTTGGGTAGATAAGCGCTACATGCTACTAACAGGTAATAATCTAAATCCACGCGCATGGAAGTTGGATCTAGAGAACGGTATCTTTATCCAAGATAACTACCATCACCTAACAGACAAGTTTCAGGCTGAAGTGGATAACATCCTTCAACACACTCAGCTTATCTGTACTTATAAGCAGTTAGACAAGGTAGAGAGCTACCCGATGGAAGTTCAGAAGTTGATTCGTAAGATCACTCGTGTGAAAGCCGATAGGGTGCTTAAGCAAATACTGTAGTCGATGTATTAGAGACACTATTTATCAACGCCTAGCAAACGCTAGGCGTTTTTGTATCTACGAGATAGCTATTTAGGTTTGTTTGATGGTCTTTCGAATCAACATCTCTATTTATGCATAGTGAGTGTGATAGCTTGAAGTGTTAAGCATCCTACCTTTTCCTTAGTCAACGTGTATCAGGTATGGTTTAGATAGCAGCTAAACGAGTACCAATACGAACATAATCGACAATTACCCTTTACGTATTCAAGCAATAAAGTCTCACTCCTTAGGGCGAAGTACGTACGCGATAGAGAATTTCACATAGTAAAACAATCAGATTAGTGCTCTGCTCTATTTAGCTTAAGAGTTAGAAGTGACCACCTATATTCCCAAGCAGCACCTCCCGATATATAGAGAAGTACTTCATAGCTAGCGATAAGGATCTACTACTAAAACCCAAAACACATACGCAGGAAACGACGAAAGCCTAGTCGTCAGACTAGGCTTTCTGATATGTGCCGGAATAGCATGAAGTGCAGGGGCTCGGTGTCTTTATACCAATTAAAGTAAAAATGTGATCTAATTAAGATTGATGAATTATTGTGAA
>NZ_JBFSUV010000083.1:0-6474 GCF_041467515.1 Vibrio sp. 10N.247.311.12 | reverse complement strand
GTACGGTGGTGTGAGAGGACGGAGGCTGCGAGGCCTCCTCCTACTCGATTCTGAAGTAAGTCGCAAGAACGTTTCACTCCGAGATGCGAGTACGCTGCGCTCCGGGATACGAAGAGCGAGTGCTAAAAACAAAAAAGGATTGACGCAATACGCCAATCCCTAAGTTTTTTTCGAAGACCGAATTTCAAATCTACTTATAAATGCACAGCATGTTCAAGTAGCTATCCGTTAAGCTTGAAAGCTCTTCTGGCGTTTCTACACGTTTCGCTTGGATGAATAGCGAGTAGCAAATGCCGTGGAATAGATTCGCTAGATGTTTAGGGTCGTGATCGTCACAGACTTCGCCGCGTTCAATCGCTTTGCTAAACATGTTTTGTACTAACATTTGGTTAGTGCGGTTCGTTGTTACGAATAGCGGCCATACTTCATCACGAGTCGAAGCGCTCCATTCGAACCATACATTTAACCAATGGCTATCTTGAGCCACTAACGTCACCATTTCAGTCGCAATATTATGTAGGTTTTGTTTTGCGTGAATATCTAGATCGATATTGTCTGAAAGGAAGTTCGAGAATTGACGGACAACATGATTTAGCACTTCATCAACTAGATCTTCACGAGTAGGGAAGTAGTTAAATACGGTTGCCACAGACACCTGAGCAATATCTGCAATGTCAGCGTGACCACCACGGCCAATGCCGCGACGAGAGAACACTTCAAGTGCGATTTCCATCAATTGAAGTTTTCTTTTTAGGGGTGAAAGCCTAGTTCTAGGTCTCTTAGAGATTGAGTCCATTTTGTTTTCCTTGCCAACGAATTTCTTATATTAATGATTTTATTATTATTTAAGCCAAGATGAGTGTAATGGTGCATATGCGAATGGTCAATCCTTTGAGCTTATTTAATAGACAGTTACATCAAACTTGATACATAAAGCGTGATCAGTATTGATGTGAAAGGAAGAGAGTATCGGACAAGGCATCAACGCGTATTATCGTTGATAATCTGACAGTAAATTTGAACCATAAGGTGGTGTGGGTATTTGAGCAGTGCTAGACTTACGCACAAATTGAGCGGCGCCGATGGCAGAACTGTCTACACTTGTCGCAATCACCAAATAAAATGAGAGCAGTATGAAGCATACAGTTGAAGTCATGATCTCTGAGCAAGAAGTTCAGGATCGAGTGAACGAACTAGGCAAACAGATCACGGAACACTACAAGGGTAGTGAAGATCTAGTTTTAGTTGGCTTATTGCGTGGATCTTTTGTCTTTATGGCAGATCTTGCTCGTGCTATCGATTTAACTCACCAAGTTGATTTCATGACCGCGTCTAGCTACGGCAACGGCATGGAAAGCTCACGTGATGTTCGTATTTTGAAAGATCTTGATGATGATATCCAAGGTAAAGACGTTCTACTTGTAGAGGATATTATCGATACAGGTAATACGCTGACTAAAGTAAAAGAGATTCTGAGCCTACGTGGTCCTAAGTCTATCGAAATTTGTACGCTATTAGACAAGCCTTCTCGCCGTGAAGTGACTGTCGATACAAAATGGATTGGTTTTGAGATCCCAGACGAGTTTGTTGTTGGTGTTGGTATCGACTACGCACAAAAATATCGTCACCTACCGTACATCGGTAAGGTAGTACCTCAAGAGTAATCATTACGCTTGTGGTTTAGAAGTCATTAAAAAGCCCGCTTGATGCGGGCTTTTTGTATATATGACGGAATGGGTTAGCTTTGTTGACTAAGAAGAGGCGTCGTTAAGATCTTGTTTAATGCATCTAAGTGACTGTTCTCTAAAGTATCGTTACTTGAGCAACGTACGCCAAGGTCCTGTAGCTTGCCATCGCCAATACCATAAACCACACCATGGATTTCAACGTCTTGGCCACGCTCCCACGCATTTTGCATAATGGTTGAGTTACCTAGGTTATAAACCTGTTCTGCGACGTTAATTTCGCATAACTTGTCACCCCATTGCTCACGAGGAAGCCCCTCGATTTGCTTGCGGTATTTTAGGTAATTGTCACGGATGTGCAGTAACCAGTTGTTGATAAGACCAAGTTTAGGGTTATCAATCGCCGCGTTAACACCGCCACAACCGTAGTGACCACAGACAATAATGTGTTTCACTTTAAGCACATCTACTGCGTACTGAACAACAGATAGACAGTTTAGGTCTGTATGAACCACTTGGTTGGCCACGTTTCGGTGAACAAACAGTTCTCCAGAATATAAGCCAGTCAGGCGCTCGGCTGGAACTCGGCTATCTGAACAACCTATCCATAGAAAACCAGGGCTTTGACCCTCTTCAAGCGTTGTAAAATACTCAGGTCTTTCAGAGCGAATTTCTTCAGACCATTTGGAATTGTTCTCAAAAAGCTGTTTTATTTCTGGCATCTTGCTTCTTACATCCCTCAATTAAGATGCTTAACTATACACAATGTTACAAATTCAATCTCGTAAAAACTGCGTCAAAATGTACTCATCTGACGTGTTCTAGTAAGGAAAATCATAAACTTAGCCCACTATCAATAATCCGGTTATAAGACATGAATAATGTGATTGAATTAACACTTTCTGAACACTTGATGCATTTGCTAAAGTGATAAGGTTTGTCATTTCATCATCAGGAAGGTGTGTTTTGTTTGGAAGTCGTTTTACGGATATCAATCTCAAAGGGGATATGTTTGGCGGTGTAACTACAGCCATCATCTCGTTACCTTTAGCATTGGCATTTGGTGTTGCTTCTGGCGCGGGAGCTGAAGCTGGCTTGTGGGGCGCCATTATGGTTGGCCTATTTGCAGCATTGTTTGGCGGTTCGAGTAGTTTGATTTCTGAACCTACCGGCCCGATGACGGTGATCATGACTGCCGTAATGACGAGTATGGTTGCTAAATATCCTGAAACGGGTATGGCAATGACCTTTACTGTCGTGATGATGGCCGGTGCATTCCAGATATTACTTGGTACGTTAAAGCTAGGAAAATACGTCACTTTGATGCCATATAGCGTGATCTCCGGATTCATGTCGGGCATTGGCGTTATTCTGATTATCTTGCAGCTGTCTCCATTGTTAGGGCATGCCGCTCCATCCGGTGGTGTAATGGGCACGCTCTCTGCTTTACCTGATACGCTAGCAAACTTAAAAGTGAGTGAGCTATTTCTAGGTGCTCTGACACTCGGTATTCTTTTTGGCTTCCCCGCTAAGTATCGTAAGTATGTGCCTGCTCAACTGGTCGCGTTAGTGGCTGTAACGCTCTTGTCCGTCATTATTTTTGATACCGACTCTATTCGCCGTATTGGTGAAATCCCAGCTGGTTTACCTTCCCTCGTTATCCCTACGATCAGCGCTGAACAGTTTACTACTATGGTTATCGATGCCTTGGTGCTTGGTACATTAGGTTGTATTGATACGCTTTTGACCGCGGTTATCGGAGATTCATTGACTCGTAAAGAGCATGACTCAGACAAAGAGCTTCGTGGCCAAGGCATTGCCAATATGATCTCTGGCCTGTTTGGTGCACTACCTGGCGCGGGCGCCACTATGGGTACCGTAACGAATATTCAGGTGGGAGCGCGTTCTCCGCTTTCAGGTGTTATTCGAGCTTTAGTACTTGCGCTCGTGGTATTGGTTGCAGGTGGTTTAACAGAACCGATTCCTATGGCAGTGCTGGCTGGTATCGCGATGTATGTTGGTTTCAATATCCTAGATTGGAGCTTTATCCAGCGCGCGCACAAGGTTAGCTATGCCGGCATGGGCGTGATGTACGGCGTGATGCTATTGACTGTGTTTGTTGACTTGATTATTGCCGTTGGACTGGGTGTGTTTATCTCGAATATTCTGATTATTGAAAGATTAAGCCGAGAGCAAGCCAGACAAGTTAAGGCGATCAGTGATGGTGATGATGAAGACGATATCCCATTGACTGATAGCGAACGTCAGTTACTCGATAGTGCCAATGGTAAGGTGCTATTCTTCTACCTATCAGGGCCGATGATATTCAGCGTTTCAAAGGCGATTTCACGTCAGCACTCAAGTATCTCTGACTATGAAGCGATGATTCTAGACCTGACAGATGTACCTATGATTGATGTCACTGTTGGCCTAGCGCTAGAGAATGCGATTAAAGATGCATTGGATGCGCAGTGTGAGGTGTATCTGCTGTGTCCTAATGAGAATACTCGTCAACAACTAGAGAAGTTCCACGTGATTGACCTAGTACCTGAATCCAACACTTATCGATTCAGATATGAAGCCCTGACGGCAGCAACAAGCTATGTCGACAGAGATGAGCATCAATTTGAGTCAGTTTAATTTTTCAGTAATAAGCTGATATGAATGACCTGATATGAATAATCTAATATGAATAAGCCATAGACGCTCACTTCAAGACTGATCATTAATGCCGTTAAGTGAATCACTTAGCGGCATTTTTATATTTATTGAACGTTGATTTAGTCTTCACGTAGCCAAGACGCTTATTTGTTTTCGAAAGAAACTCTCACACGATATTTGTATTCATCGTCAATCAACGATAAACTTGTTCGCAAAATGGCCGAGTAAACAAATCTTGGGTTAGCTTTCAGCTAGTTCGTTTTAAGCATTACTCTCTTCCTCAAGCTCGGCCGTCTACATCTTATCTATAGCAAATGGCAGTCTATCTCTATGTATGCATTAGAAATTGAGCAATTAAGAAAAACTTATGCTGGGGGCTTCGAGGCTCTTAAGGGCGTTAGTTTACAAGTAGAAAAAGGCGACTTTTACGCACTACTTGGTCCCAATGGTGCGGGTAAATCAACCACCATTGGTGTTATCTCTTCACTGGTAAATAAAACGTCAGGCAAGGTTAAAGTGTTCGGCTACGACATTGATACCGATCTGGAATTGGCGAAGCAGAACTTAGGCCTTGTGCCTCAAGAGTTTAACTTTAACCCGTTTGAAACCGTTGAACAGATCGTGCTGCAACAAGCGGGTTATTACGGCGTGCCAAAAGCATTAGCGAAAGAGCGAGCGAAAAAGTACCTATCTCAACTCGATCTGTGGGAAAAGCGTGGCGAACGCGCGCGTAACTTGTCTGGTGGTATGAAGCGTCGTTTGATGATCGCGCGTGCATTGATGCATGAACCTCATTTGTTGATCCTTGATGAACCGACAGCAGGCGTTGATATTGAACTACGTCGTTCAATGTGGGAATTCCTAAAAGAGATCAATGAGAAGCAGGGCATTACCATTATCTTGACCACGCACTACCTAGAAGAAGCAGAAATGCTGTGTCGCAACATTGGTATCATCAATCGCGGTGAGCTGATTGAGAACACAACAATGAAAGCGCTGTTGGGCAAATTGAGTGCTGAGACCTTTATTCTGGATCTGGAAGAGGGCACGACTGAACCTAAGCTTGAAGGCGTGAATAGCCAAGTGATGGTCAATGGCTCGCTAGAAATCGAAATCGACAAGAACCTAGGTTTGAATACCATCTTTGCTCAATTGAGCGAGCAACAGGTTAAAGTCCTCTCTATGCGTAACAAAGCAAACCGTCTAGAAGAGCTATTTGTGAGTATCGTCCGTGAGGGGAGTAAATAATATGTACAGCCTATATTGGACCGCTTTCTGCAGTTTGTTGACCAAAGAGATCAATCGCTTTACTCGTATCTGGGTGCAGACTCTGGTGCCGCCAGCGATTACCATGACGCTTTACTTCATCATCTTCGGTAACCTGATTGGTGCGCGTATTGGTGAAATGAACGGCTTTAGCTACATGGAATACATTGTTCCCGGTCTGATCATGATGTCGGTGATCACCAACTCATATTCCAACGTTGCTTCATCGTTCTTTAGTGCCAAGTTCCAGAAGAACATTGAAGAGCTGCTTGTAGCGCCTGTTCCTAACTACGTGATTATCGCCGGCTTCGTAATGGGTGGTGTGGTTCGTGGCTTGTTAGTGGGTACCATAGTAACCTTCGTGTCGTTGTTCTTTGTCGACTTACAAGTTGACCATTGGGGCGTGATCATTGCGACGGTATTTTTAACGTCGGTAGTATTCGCTTTGGGTGGCTTGATTAACGCGGTATTCGCACGCACGTTTGATGATATCTCTATTATCCCAACCTTTATCTTAACGCCGCTGACGTACCTTGGTGGTGTGTTCTACTCGATCAGTCTATTGCCTGAATTCTGGCAAGGTGTATCGAAGTTGAACCCTATCGTGTACATGGTTAACGCGTTCAGATATGGCTTCTTGGGTGTGTCTGATGTGGGGATCGTGACGTCGTTTGGCGTACTAGGTGTGTTTATCGTGCTGTTGTATGGCATTGCACACTACCTAGTGACAAAGGGTATTGGCTTACGTAGCTAACCTTTGGTTCATCTAAGTAACAGGTAAAGAAAAAGGTCGATATAACATCGACCTTTTTTTGTTGTGCGCCGAGCATGGCGTTGATCTAGGAGGTGAAAGTCCTCTACG
>NZ_JBFSUV010000082.1:0-7155 GCF_041467515.1 Vibrio sp. 10N.247.311.12 | reverse complement strand
GGATCAAGTGATCGGAATAAACCGAAACGAGCGATCGCAATCACCGAAATACGCATTATACTATGACCTTCCTTCAAAAGCTGCTCTATTGCATTGACAACTATATAAGTACCGAAGCTATGACAAAAGATAATGATTTTCTTGTTGTCATCAGACAATTTTAGTAAAGCTTTCTTAAATCGAGATATTTGAATATTTCTTAAGAATGGAATAAGAAAAGAAATGACCGTAAAATAACCAAATTTATAAGACTCAAAGTTAACTGAATCCACTTTGGACATAACGGCTTTCTTCAGTTTTTCTTGCCAACAACCTCTAGTCCTAATACCGTGAACCGTGATGCAAGTAACGCCTTTATCACTAGCATAGCGTGATAGCTTTTTCTGTCCTTCAAAATCTATACAGTTGAGTATCTTTGCTTTCCAGTCATTATTTCTATGCGATGCTTCAATTATAACTTCGCAGTGTTCATCAAAGCTTGTTCTAAATGCTGAGATATCGTCTACGTGAGCGGTTATTCCAACAATCTTATCTGGCTTTTTAAAGGTAGGTCGTTTCTTTATTTGTTTAAGTAATTCTAAACCAATCTGAGGGCTTGGCGACTCATTTCGTCGTGGTAATACGACATCAAGAATCAACAAATCAAAATGCATGTTTCTCAATTTTCTCTTAGCACAATCACCTGAATGACTGAAATATATATCGCCTTCGCTTATATGAGTAGAATTTGATATCAAATCTATTATTTCCGAGCATCTAGACTTATTATCATCAACGATTAAAACTTTCACTTAATTGCTTCTCTTATAGAATTACTTAAATATTCTTTCCATTCACTTTGGCTGTTGCTATACAAAATAAAGCCAAAACAGTCATCTAAATAGTCACTCAGTAGCTCATTTTTTAAGTCTGTAAATGAGTATGAATTAACGCTATCACTAAAGTTTTTGTATTGTGTAACAAAGATAAACTTAGATTCGATCTTTCGTCTAACTATCTTTCTTGCTAACTCCTTGCCACCAAAAGCTCGGAATGTTCCACCTGACTCAGATTCACTCTTATCAAACGTAGGTAAACTCATATCAAGTAAAACTAGATCGTAATGTTTTTTGGTCATAGCCTTCCAAGCTGAAGTGAATGAATAGCACTCACTTACTTCAACATCAGGAAAATCTGCTGTTAATAATTCTACAATACGTTTTCTTTTATATTCATTATCTTCTACTACTAAGATTCTTTTAGTCATATGTAACCTCAACACAAAACTTATCGGGCTCGATGAATGGGACTAGGTTGTATCTATTTGATACTACCCGTAAACCATGCAAAGATTTATATAAACCGGAGCCACCTTCGTTTGTAAGCAAGTCGTTTTTGCTCATATCCCTCAAATCACAAACAATCTCACTCAACAGACCATCACTAAGTTTTTCGTAGGTCCCTTCGCAGATTTCATTTTTGATGCAGAGTCTAAACCCTTCCTCATGTAACTCAGATATATGAACATACACTTCGCTAGAACGAGATGAATACTTATAACTGTTGTTAAAGCAGTTAATTAACATAAACACTATGGCATAAAGATGTTCGCCGCGGACTGTGATCGTTGATTCAGTTTCATTAATCACTTCTATCTTGATATCACAGTTGTTTATCTGGTTAAAACACCGCTCTGATAATAAAATTGCTTGACGAATTTCAAAAGAGCTAAAACCTAAATCTTTCTTAAAAGAAAACCACTCACAAACTGTTCTTATATCTTCTTTTACCTCAGTATTTGCGACTCGAATTTCAGAAAGCAAATCGCTCATTGATGTACGTCTCTTTCCATCGGTTATATCATCAATAAGAACAGAAAAAAGTTCGTCGATTTTGTTTATCAAGGTTTCATTGAGCTTTCTTTTTACCCTAGTTAAACACACAGTCAATTTCTTATGAAATACTGAAAAAATATAGTTGGCTACATTATCGGCAGAGTTCTTATTCTGGTCAATAAACTTCTTTATCAACTCAAATTCATCTAGAGTTATTGAAAAACTGAATAATCGCTCTTCGTCATCACCATTTAAAGAAACCTTCATCCACTGTTCAGCATTTTCGATAAGATTATTAAAATCGTGGCTAAACTTGACTAGTATTTCATCAATATCGTTCGTAATAGTACTACTTATCATACTATAGTATTCTAACCAATATGAGTTTGAACTATACTTTCCATCATCACCAAGTTCAGTTAATAACTTTCTATTTTGTAACTTAGAGCATAATAAGTTGCCAAAAAAACCATGTCTAATCTCGGAGCTCAAATTCTTGTCTAGACCCACTTCTGGATTGTTCATGAACTCTATCAACAGTAGATTTATCAACCTTGTGACTGATTCGTTTTTACTTCCTTTTGGAATTGTCATCGATTCGATTTTATAAAGAACGTCATCGCTATTGGACATAGCATTTATATCCGAATCATACTGAATCAACAAAGACTCAATATCAGACCTTTTCTTTTCCAATATATACTTGGTATCTACGAATATCTTTGAATCATTAAATTTCGCCGCACCACCTTCGATCAAAATATCATCAAAAATGTCCTTGCACTCTTTGTCTACCTCAGATTGAGTACAATATTTATATGCCACTAATTTGTTAAGGATATTAATTCTTTCGATATTAAGGTCATTATTATCGTCAAAGCATCCTAAGTATTCCATAACGTCTACTTTTGATATCGTTTTTAGTAAAAAAAAGGTCTTTTCATCCAATTCTTCACAAATTATTTCGCTCGGTCTTTCTAGATCTAAAGAGAGTATATATTCTTCGAAGACTTCATTTAGAATCTCACTATTATTATCTTTTGAAAACTCTCGATAAAAGTAGCTGCATATAACAGAATCCAATGTATATATGCAGTTTTCATCAATATACTTCGCTATAGACTCTAAAGGTAAACAAACATTAGCATTAGAGTTCTTTATTAACTCATTTGCGGCATAAACAATCAATCCATTCCAGTCAGTCAAAGAAAGCTTATTTTCAACATTCAGTTCAATAGCATCTTTTTTGATAGGAGCCAGACTGTAGAACTCATCTAAATATTTATCTTGGTCTTCATCACTGTCGATTAAAGCTTCTATGGCTCTTTTTTTCGATTTCAAGTGCAGAGGAGCATCGTCAGATAACTTTGTTACATAAAGATATGGCCTTTTGTGCAAGTTGTTTGCTAAGGGCGTTAAAGGAAGATTTAAAAACTTAGACTTCGTGATTATTTTTTCTTTCTTGTCTATATCAAAAAAGAATGGTGCTGATTTGTGTATGCTTATCAATAAATGATCAGAAACCTCAAAGCTTGAATACTTGATAGATAAATTTAATAGTGATAAAACTGAACGGTTAGCCTCACTCAATGAGTATATCGAGATCAATTGTAGAATAACCTCCTTGAGGAAAGTCGGTAATCCTTCAGGTTTTGATTTGGTATGAATATATGACTTTGCATATATGTTAACTTTAGTAATCAAAGTTTCAGATGTTTGCCAATTCCCTTCAACTAGATCAATAACGTCTTGATAGCGACCCTCAGAGTAGGCCACAACTTCTGGGTCACTCAGTTCCAAATCAACAGCGATTTCTTTTTCTTCTAAAGCGTTAAGAAGGTTTGATATTCTATTTGAGCCTATTTCGTCATTCAACACTCTAAATAATTTTATGAATTCATCGATATAAAATATTTCGCATTCATCATTTGTTAATGAATACGACGTGAGTTTGATCATTGATTCATATAGGTCAATAAGAGGAAGGAATTGTAGCCGTTTTATACTATATATAAGATCTACATCATCATAAATTGGGTATGGGAGAGACATAATTGAATGAAAAGCAGCTAGTTGTAATGCACCACCTTCGATAAATTCCTTGTTTGCTCTTCTAACCATGGATTCAATAATGAGATTAGAATCGTAACTCTGCGATTTCCATGCACATACCCTTACAATATCTTGGAATGATGAGTTAGCATTTTTTCTTTTTATTAGCTCTAGGTAACTATCAATCTTTTCATATTTCTTTGCAGCTGCGTATATAGAAAATCTTATATTAATAGACCAAATAGATTGACCGAGTTTTTCATCTAAATCGTTTAAAATATCTTCAATTTCATCATACATACCCTTAACAAAAAGAGATTCAACACGTTGTTGTGCATTCTGAAAATATTTAATATTATCTATCTGACTGACTATGATAACTCGATACAGCTGTATCGCTCTTTCTAACGTTAAGTCTTCATAGTTCAATATTTGTTTCGAAAATACGGCATCTAATGTTAATGGACTTTGATTGAGAAGAGAAAATATGTCTGGTTTTTCTAATAATATTTGCATTACTTGGTCAAAAAATTCTGTTTTCCCCTCAAATAGGTACTCATAAAAATTGTCAACAGTGGCCTTTTTTTTATTGCCAAATACAAACACCTTAGGGTTCAATATTGATTCTACAATTGAACGTATCCCGACTATTTTCTTTCTCTTCTTCAAGTTCGATCTCTCTGTACATACCTGATATACATCCAGTATCTCACTTTTCTCAAACACCAACAAACATTTGATGCATATAAGGAAATCTCTGTCGTGTTATTAGATAGTGAAAACCAAAAAATGAGACTCTTTCCACTATATCGGTAAGGTCATCCACCACCAAACCACAAAGCACCACCTACATACATCATGCTCTGTGTATAGGTCAATAACTTAACTAAGTTTTTAGACCGCAGAATCACCCTGTAAGTATCACCTATCCCTACTAGACCAGCAAAGCTACTAGACCCCTTAATCAACGGAAACTCATAACATAACGGCATTGTACGCTAATCGTATGCAGCGCGAGAGTGAGTGATTACACTATGTCACTTTATAGGCCTGAGCATTACCAAAAATGTTACGGGCACTAATAGTGCGGTACTATGATCTTTCCCAGTCAATACCTCGCAAGTAGAAAGGCACTACAGCTGTTTACATAACAAAAATTTATTCGGCACTTGATCACCATTAAGAATATTTTGTTATGTTAACAACATTTAATATGACTAATATTTCTATACACCTCTTCATTAAATTTAATTTTCATAGAACTTTTATTTAATATAGACAAGTTGTGCCACGATAATATTTAAACTATTTATATTAACTACGTGATAACAATGACCTTATTATTTATATTAAAAAACCTTTAGTGGCACAATTAGTAATTCCCTATCAAAGGCAAGCTAGATACCCCCTCAATTCATCTTTATTGATAATATTTAATTTCTCATATATTAGTTATATCTAGTGCTCAGTATCGTATCGAATGATTAATGAGGAATAATTATGATAATTAAATTCAGAATGAACCATATACATATGGAAATGTTTATCTCGAAAAACAAAAAGCTTCCTATCGAAGCCATTTTTAAGCTAATCAGCCAAAATATTGTATTAAAACCAAAATCTGGTAGTCAAATTTCATATAAAAAAGGGAGAAACAACATATGAATATCGCGGCTTACATTAGAGTATCTAGCCAATCTCAAGTCACTAGTGGGGACTCATTGGACGGACAACGTTTGTCGATAGAGTCTTGGGCAAACGACAATGGGCATACTGTAGTTGATTGGTACATAGATGAAGGAGTAAGTGCATATAACGGTGCAACCCGAAAAGAGTTTAACCGACTTTTGTCAAACATCAAAAATGACCAGTTAATTATAGATGCTGTAGTCGTTTATGCACTATCTAGGTTCAGCCGTACTCTGCTTGGTCAACAACAAGGAATTAAGCAGTTAAGAGATAAAAATATCAGCCTACTTTCCACTTCTGAACCGCTCCCTGAGGACCCTGATTCAAATGCCTTGATGCTCGCATTTGTTGGGTTAATTGACGAACAGAATAGCAGGCAAACAGCTAGAACTGTGTGCCATCGTCTAGCCGATACTGCAAGAAAAGGGTTCTTTACAGGTGGACCTATTCCTTTTGGTTATAAGTCTGTGGAAGTTCAAGGAGGTACCGCAGGTAAGAGAAAGAAGTTAGAGGTTGAGGGTGAAGAAGCTGAAATAGTAAAGACTATTTTTAAACTATCTTTAAATGGTACTAATGGGAAGCCATTTGGAATAAAGAAGATTGCTTCCCATCTAAATGATAGCGGTTTAACAATTCGAGGGAGAAGGTGGACGACCCAAACTATAAGTAAATTATTAAATAACACAGCATATTATGGAGATTACATATTCAACTCTAAGTCCGGTTCATTAGGAAAAACCGAGAAAATAATAGTAAAGATTCCTAGAGTAATAGATAAAAAATTATTTAATTCAGTGCAAAGTGGCTTGGCTTCAAGAGTTTTGAGTAACCGGAGTTCAAAATCATATCAGTCTAAAAGTCTTTTGACCGGCATTCTATCGTGTGGGGAGTGTAAATCAAGGTTAGTGCTAGTTAGTGGTAAAAGTGGTAAATATAAATACTACGCTTGCCATAACAAAATTAATAAAAGCGCAAAGTCTTGCAATTCCCGTTATATAGCCAAAGATGAACTTGAAAAGAAGATTATCGACATTTTCATGGCGAAAGTACTTACAAAGGAATCAATCGTGGATTGTAAAGACAAGCTAAGAAAAATAGCCAATGATCGGTCTAAAGATAACGGACATTCTATGTCATCGTTAAAAGCTAAAAAATCCAAACTAGAACTAGGCGTAAGGAGGTTTCTAGATGAGATATCAAACGGTAACGTATTCAACTCAAGTGTGTTAAATGAATACATCAACGAGCGGCAAACTGAGATAGACAATATAAATGCGAAGATTGGAAATCTCAAGAAGCATCAGGAAATCCCAGCTCTAAAGTTTAGCGATAATGCTATTGACGTTTTTATCGCTTCATCTAAGCAACTTATTGATAATGGTGATAGAGAGGCGATAAAACAGCTGCTATTGGCGACAATCGATAAAGTTGTTATCTATGGTACGAAAAAAAAACTTCAACTGATGGTGCCGACGCTGGCGCTAATACAACTAGTTTCAAAAACAAAAGGAGGAACTGATTTCTCAGTTCCTCCTTTCGTATCAAGGTGGTGGAGGGATAGGGATTTGAACCCTAGAACCGCTATTAACGGTTGCCGGTT
>NZ_JBFSUV010000081.1:0-7736 GCF_041467515.1 Vibrio sp. 10N.247.311.12 | reverse complement strand
CAAAATCCACACTGATGTCCGCCAACGTATCTTTGACGATGGTATCGCTAGAAGTGGCGGTATTGCCTGCAACGTCCGTAACGCTTGCTTCTACCGTTAGCGTACCTTCCGCAAAGGCTGAATAATCTTGACCAGTGAGAGTCCAAGTACCACCAGACACAACCGTGGAATAATCAACCGAGGTGCCAGCACTATCCGTAATAGTAATGAAAATGGTTTGCCCATCTTCAACATTTAGTACCGTTCCAACCAATGCGCCATTGCTCACTTCTGCTGAGTTGTAATACTCATCATCCGATGCAGAGAAATCGACGCCAATACTAACTAGTGTATCTTTGACGATGGTATCGCTAGATGTTGCTGTATTGCCCGCAACGTCCGTAACGCTTGCTTCAACCGTTAGCTCACCTTCAGCAAAACCTGAATAGTCTTGGCCAGTCAGAGTCCAAGTACCTCCAGACACAACCGTGGAATAATCAACCGATTTGCCACTAACATCGGTGATCGTAATGGATATAGTTTGACCATCTTCCACATTTGCCACAGTACCAACCAAGGCTCCATTAGAGACTTCAGCTTGGTTATAAAACTCATCATCAGAGGCAGAAAAATCAACACCAATGTTCACTAACGTGTCTTTGATAATTGTATCGGTAGAAGAAATAGTATTGCCTGCAACATCAGTCGTGCTAGCAACAACCGTCAACTCACCTTCGGCAAAGCCAGAATAATCTTGGTCTTTCAGGCTCCAAAAATTACCAGAAACAACTGTGGTATAGTCAACAGATAAACCATTGCTATCTGTAATCTTAATATCAATAGCTTGGCCGTCTTCGACATTGAAGATCGCTCCAATCAGAGCACCTTTGCCAACTTCATTTTCGTTATAATAGTTATCACCAAATCCATCAAATCGAACGAGAATCCGGTCAATCGTATCTTTTTCTATGGTATCCGTTGCTGTGGTAGGGTTTCCGGCAATATCTATGGTGCTTGCAACAACAGTGAGTTCACCTTCGGCGAAATTGGAATAATCTTGGTTTTCGAGCGTCCAGCTATTTCCTGAGACTACCGTTGAGTAACTCACAGATAAGCCGTTACTGTCTGTAATCGTTATTGAAATAGTCTGTCCATCTTCAACATTGACTACAGTACCAACTAATGCGCCATTCTCTACTTCAAACTTGTTATAAAACTCATCACCAAAGCCATCGAAGTCAACCTCAATGTTGGCTAATGTGTCTTTGATTGTGGAATCGTTAGCTGTAATGCTATTGCCAAAATCATCAGCAATGACCGCGTCGACTTGGAGATCACCCTCTTCCAATGAAGAGAGGTCGACCCCATTGACGACATACGTTTCATCGTTTGTGATGGCTGTGGTGGTTACTGTGTTTCCGTTAACATCAGTGATGGTCAGAACAATGGTACGCCCGTCTCGAACATCCACAGCCGTGCCCGTAATCGTGACACCTGGTACTTCAAACTGGTTTTCGTAACCGTCACCACCATCTAAAATATCAACGGTTAAGAGTGCACTAGGTAACAAAATATCAAGGTTACCCTCATTCGAGGTTGTATCTTCGTCGACATATTCTGTAGGACGCGTATCAAAACCCGCCTCTGCAAGCGTTTCATCTAAGGTGGAACGAACATAAGCAATAAAAGAGGCACTGGAACTAGGTTGGTCATTTACTGAGTTAGGCTGTTGAGGTGCGCTTTGAATGTTGTTAACGAGTTCGGTGACCACGTTTTCCAACTGTTGTTCAACTGCGTCTATTTGTGGCTCAGTTAAGGGCTGAGCCTCTTGTAAATTCTGAGGTTCAATGCTGACGACTTGCACGCCTTCAACTTTTGGCTGCGTAGCAGGTAATTGAAGCCAAGTACCATCAGGGAAGACTTGCCAAACAACACCACCAACTTCGATATATAAAATAGGATCCATCCTAAACCTCTTCCTTACAAAAGCGCTGACCTTGAGTACATCCATTTACTCAATAAAAGGCTGGAGAAATCAGCGAACAATTTCAAATTAATACTAGCAAACAACAAACCATTAACAGTTAATTAATTATCACTAATATGCTGTAAAGTAAACCGATAGGCTGTGACTTGCATTCAGTTATATCTATCATCACAAAATACATTCAATGAATGTGTCATAATGTTGAAATTACTGGTTAATTTTCAAGGAATGTCATGACTGCAACGAACTATCTCAACCAATTGAATCAAAAGTATCTTGCGACTCATAAAGCGAAAGAAGACTTCTTTTGGGATACATATATGGGGATCAGTGACGACCACGATGGTTCGACACTCGCGCAGACTCAGTGGACGGAATTTCTTAGCTCTGCCGAACAGATTACTGCTATCGAAACGCAACTCGCTGTTATCGATGAAATTCAAGACCCCCTCGAAAAAGAGAGTACACTGACAGGCTTGAATGGTTGGTTAGCGACCTTTAGATCTCACGCTATTGAGTCTGAACAGTCACAGAAGCTTAAAGCCGAACTCATAAAGTTTGAGGCTGAACTGTTTGAGAAAAAACAAAATCATGTGATGACTTACGTAAATGAAACAGGCGACGAAACAGAAGGGTCGCTGCCCGTTTTAGGTTCAGCCGTTAGAAGTAATGGTAATGAACAAGTTAGGCTTTCTGCGCATCAAGCACTATTAGGTTTAGAGCAATGGCTGCTGGCTAACGGCTTTATTGAGCTGATCAAAAAACGTAACCAATTTGCTCAATCACTGGGGTTTAAAACCTTCTTTGATTACTCAGTGCTGAAAACCGAACAGATGACGACAGAACAACTGTTTACGATTCTGGATGACTTCGAAGCACGCACGCGTGATAGCCATCAGCAAAGCCTAGCCAATTTGGCAGAACAGAAAGGCGAGAATGCACTTCAAGCCCATAACTTTACCTACTCTTTTGCAGGTGACGTTATGAATGATCTTGATCCTTATGTTCCGTTCTCAAAGTCACTTCGACGCTGGATAGAATCTTTTGGTCGCCTGAACATCGAATACTCTCAAGCCACGTTGAAATTGGATTTGCTTGATCGTAAAGGAAAATACCCTAATGGTTTCTGTCATGGGCCAATCCCTTCTTTCTACGACCAAGGCGCTTGGGTTGCGGCTCAAGTTAATTTCACGAGCAACGCTAAGCCCGATCAAATAGGCAGTGGTTATGATGGGATTAACACCTTGTTTCACGAAGGTGGACACGCGGCGCATTTTGCTAATGTAAAAATGAACGCGCCTTGTTTCTCTCAAGAATTTGCACCCACCTCGATGGCTTACGCTGAAACTCAATCTATGTTCTGTGACAGCTTGTTGAATGACGCCGATTGGTTAAAACAGTACGCGCTTAATTCAGAAGGCCAACCTGTGCCAGACGAATTGATTAAAGCCATTATTGATAACAAACAACCGTTTAGAGCCTATCAAGAGCGCAGTATTCTTGTGGTCCCTTACTTTGAGCGAGCACTTTACGAGCTAGCAGATGAGGATCTAACACCTGAAAAAATCACGGCACTTGCACGTAGCAGTGAAAAGGCAATTCTTGGATTGGCTTGTAGCCCTCGCCCACTGATGGCGATCCCACATCTATTGTCGGATGAAGCATCTTGTTCATATCAAGGCTATCTATTGGCTCACATGGCGGTGTATCAAACTCGTGCTTATTTCACCGACAAGTTTGGCTACTTAACGGATAACCCAGAAATCGGCCCTTTGTTAGCTAAGCACTACTGGCACAAAGGCAATAGCGTGAATCATGATGGGACAATCAAAAGCCTGACAGGGGAAGGTTTTAACGCCAAATACCTCGCTGACGAGTGCAACTTATCACCAGAGCAAGCTTGGGCGATTGAAGAACAAAAAATCAAACAGCTGTCGACAAGAGAACGTGCACCAGTCGCGGATTTGAATGCGAAGGTATCGATCGTTGATGGAGCAACTGAATTAGCGAATAATGCAAAGTCGAATGACCAAATGTGTGATGATTTTGAGCACTTTATTATTGAGCAATACGGTCGATAGATTGAGTTTTAATGCTAATGAAAAAGGCAAAAATGAGTAGTGACATAACTCATTAATTAGATGGTACGCCCCACACCTACGTTAAAATTAGCTATGTCGCAGTACATTTAGAGGTGCCATCATGTCAGTTATAAAAGTTATTGGTATAAATCTCGGGAAGTCGGTTTTCCATCTCATTGGTCATGACCATTCTGGCCGCGAAATTTACCGACACAAATTGAGCCGAGTTAAGCTCGTTCAATTCATCTCCCAACAAGAAACGACAACCATAGCAATGGAAGCCTGTTGTGGTGCACATTGGCTAGCTCGAAGATGCCAAGAATATGGTCATAATGTTAAGCTGATACCAGCACAGTATGTAAAGCCATACGTTAAGAGCCACAAAAATGACTTCATTGATGCTGACGCTATTGCCGAAGCTGCTACTAGACCTAATATGAGATTTGTTTCTCCTAAGAGTGAACAAGCTCAAATTAGTACGGTTATTCGGAGAATCAGAACGGGATATATTCGCGAAAGAACCTCATGCATGAATAGAATTGGTTCCATCTTGCTAGAGTTTGGCATCAGCTTTCCTCGTGGCCATGCCAATATGAAAAAGTTGTTCCAGTGGCTAGCAGATAAAGATGCAGTAATCCCGCCTCTGCTCATTATTGAACTTCGCGAACAACTAAATTATTACAACCAATTAAATGAAAAGATTACAGCTCAAGACCAAAAGTTAATCGAACTTAATAAAGAAAACGAGCTGTATGCTTTGCTTCAAACTATACCAGGTGTAGGCCCGATGACAGCTTCGTGTTGTTTGTCTTCTGTAGGTGATCCAAAAGACTTTGCTAATGGGCGAAACTTTGCAGCATGGATAGGGTTAGTGCCGTTTCAATATACAACGGGAGGGAAACCTCGATTGTTGGGTATATCGAAGCGCGGAAACAAAGAGCTAAGAGAATTATTTGTTCATGCAGCTAGAGCCGTAATGTGGAGGGATGCATCTGCGGAGCGCTACTTTGGTTCATGGCTCATTAATTTGAAGTGCCGAAAACCATTCAATGTCGCTGTTGTAGCACTAGCTAATAAATTGGCTCGTATTGCATGGTCAGTGATGAACTCTCACAAAGCATTCGAAGTAAAAGCATAACCAAGATTTGCATATGATAAACCAAGATGACAAAACGGTTAGACCACCAGATTGAAGACCTGAGGGGCAGAACAGCAGTAAAAGTGCTTTCTCATTTATGAGGACAATCTGGCGCGGATCTCATCGTAGAGCTGGGACTAATGAAAGTCTCAAATAGACTCTGAATACATTAGCGCAATCCAACTCTGTTATTTTGCTGATTCACTTGCAAAACAGGGCGTACCATACATTTGCCCCATTATTGGCTAGACCTTTTACTCATTCACACCCTGTTCATGGGTTTTTACCATACTAAAACGTATATCAAAGCTAACTGATTATCTGTAATGTATTTGGAGTCGTAACAAACTTTGGGGCATTTTCGAGTTTCATGGCACACCTTTGGACAGAAGCTTTTTCTAATTTAGTAAATGATGCATTATCTCCGGTATGGGGGGGCCATCAGAAGAGCACGACCTTAGAGGCTAAGTTCATTGTCACTTATGAGAAGTGAAAAAGCCCACTAGCAGGGCTTTTGTTGCAAGTTGCCACATATGATGCAATGCGCTACAATTGACATCAACAAACAAATGACCAAGGTAATACATATGGCTACTACAAGCGTTAGACTTGATGAGAGCCTAGTAGATAGAGCTGCAACCATTGGAACAGCTTTAAATCGAACGACCCCCAAGCAAATTGAGCATTGGGCGAAAATAGGCAAGATCATGGAGGATAACCCTGACTTAACCTACGAGTTCGTACTGCAGGCAATCATCGCTAAAGCCGAATTAGAGCACGGGAATACGACCTCTTATGAATTTAGCGAAAGTAACAAAGATTGAGCAAACTACGACATTTGCCAAGACAGTAAAAAAGCTACACAAAAACCAGAAACAAGATCTAGATAAAGCTGTGAAAGAGGTTATAGAAAACCCTTTTATTGGCGTGATGAAGAAAGGCGATTTGTCTTTTCTTAGGGTGCACAAGTTTAAGATGAACAAGCAGCTCACCTTGCTTGGGTACAACTACGATGAAGACGGGACGTTAGTCCTGACCTTAATGGCGTTGGGCAGTCATGAAAACTTTTATCGAGATGCATCCAGAACATTTAGATAACCAAAGCCTCGCCAAGCGCGAGGCTTTTTATACCCCTCAAACACCTACAAACTGATCGAAAAAGAACTTAAGGTAGCTACGCTGAAGGAAAGGTGGAATCTACCCCCGTGAAACATCACGGGGATTAACAGTATGAGAAGAGTGGATAAGTTTTAGCAATGCGTGGCAAAACGCAAGACCTGACCTTATCATTTTCTCTTCAAACCATATTCGAAATATGGTTTACGCACTGCAAGGGGGATTCGTTAGGTTATTAACGAATAAAATCATTAAGACCGTTGATACAGCTGAATACTTCCCTTAATAAATATTCCAGCGAAGAAGAGTAATATGCTTATTTAATGGTTCACCATTGTAGTAATATAGGTATCAGAGAGTGAATAAAGGCAATGAAGCCAGTAACCAACAATAGGGAGAGTCATCATGGAAAACCCAAACGCACAAGCAACTGCATCAAACATTAAAAGCTCATCAAGCGGCATGACAATTGGTTCGCTTATCGTTAACTCAATGATTGGCACTATGGCGTTAAGTTGGTTCGCTTTGATCCCTCACAACATCTATTTATCACTGACTGAAAAATACAGAACACTTTGGATTACCGATGTTCTTGTGGGCAAGAAGTCAATTTCTCAGCTAATGAGCGAGTTTGGCTCAGAGCATGTACTGTCCATTGTTATGATGCTGTTTTTATTCATGCTTAACTACTATGTCGTTCAGCAAGCTAAAATGCTTATTGATGGTGATGAGGACTGCATGAACCCTCACAACATGGATAAGCTGTCAGCGTTTCTAAGAATCTTCATTGCAACGTCTATTCACGTTGTTATGTGGTACTACATGACAACAACCAAGTACGCGCATTTCTTCATGTAATCGAAACAAAACAAGATGTGAACAATGTTGGTAGATTAGTAATCTTGTAATTCTTGATTACAATGAATCTAATCTTTTGGTTTATATTGTTTATTACAGTATAAACCAGTGTTTTATATAGAAAATATAAGGTTTTTTTTGTGGTTAATTTGAATAATTTCGCTACTGTTTTCCTCAATGTTGTTGCTGCAGGGATTGCACTAACTATATCTTTACCACTGGTGATATTTTTCGATATCTCTATTAACGGTTTTTTTAATCCTGAGTATGGTGTCTGGTCCACGTCTTTCTTGAATGGTAAAGTTGCTGCCGTGGCTTCTGCCATATCTTTTGCCGCTGTCTTGACTCTTCCTATGTATGTACACCATTTAGTCTGTAAGAAGTTTTTTATCTGACTTCACTCTACAGTTAGGGGGTAAGCAGCAAGGGAGAAATCGTGAATACTTTCAGACAACGTTTCGTTCTACTATATGTCAACATTTACATGTAATCATAACAATCTTGATTTATTAATGCTTTCTTAGTAAGCGTGCCATGAACACCGCATTCTAATCCTTCAGCACGAAGAATAAGATCA
>NZ_JBFSUV010000080.1:0-7901 GCF_041467515.1 Vibrio sp. 10N.247.311.12 | reverse complement strand
CTTGTACGGTGGTGTGAGAGGACGGAGGCCGTGAGGCCTCCTCCTACTCGATTTGGGTTATCCAAGCCTAAAGCTGTTGCTTAAGGTTTGATAACTTTATGTTTGAGAGCCTATAGTTTAATGACTACGCGACCAGTGATTTGACCGTTAGTGATGTCTTCTGCTGCTTGAATTGCACCGTCTAAAGACACTTCTTTGGTTGCTTGAGCGTAGAAAGATTCTGGTAGTAGCTCAGCCAGTTGTTCCCACGCTTTAATACGTTTTTCACGAGGGCACATTACAGAATCAACACCTTGTAGGCGAACGTTACGCAGAATGAATGGCATTACCGTGGTTGGTAAGTCAAAACCGCCTGCTAGACCACACATCGCAACCGCACCGTTGTAATCAATTTGCGCCAATACTTTCGCAAGCACTTTGCTGCCTACCGTATCGATAGCGCCAGCCCACAGTTGTTTTTCTAGTGGCTTAGCTGGTTCTTCTAGTTCAGCACGCTCTACAATACGTGTCGCGCCTAGTGATTTAAGTAGTTCACCGTTTACAGAAGCACGGCCAGTCACTGCTGCCACTTTGTAGCCCAGTTGGTTTAGTAGAGTGATAGATACGCTACCTACACCGCCACTTGCGCCGGTAACTAGGATTTCACCGTCTTCAGGCTTGATGCCAGCATCGACAATAGCTTGAACACAAAGCATTGCTGTGAAGCCTGCTGTACCAATCGCCATTACTTTCTTAGCGTCTAGACCTTTAGGCATCGGCACTAACCAGTCACCGTTTAGGCTTGCTTTCTCAGCCATGCCGCCCCAGTGACCTTCACCAACACCCCAACCAGTTAGAACCACTTCGTCGCCTGCTTTGTAGCGAGGGTCATCAGATTGTGAAACCACACCAGAAAGGTCGATACCAGGAACCATAGGGAAGTTGCGAACAATGCGCCCTTTACCTGTAATCGCCAAACCATCTTTGTAGTTCAAAGAAGAGTAGCTAACATCAATCTTCACGTTACCTTCTGGTAATTGAGATTCTTCAATTTGAGAAACTGACGCGATAGTTTTTTTGTCTTCTTGGTTTAGTACAAGTGCTTTAAACATGATCTGCTCCGTGGAGGAATATTAGGAAACTGAAGTAACTTTAGTTGAATCATCCGAGAAAAAATAATGAAACATCAACATTGAATATATGCGTTTTGTGCATAGATGTCAGGGTTGGTTTTTCTCTCGTTGAGTTCGCTGAACACAATCGATGCATTGTTGGATGCCAAGCAATAAAAAGTGCAGCTATATAAATATAGCTGCACAAAAGATTACCCTTCAAATATTACAGTCAGTAAACGCTATGGGCGTTCAAATACCGTTGCAATACCTTGGCCTAAACCAATACACATAGTCGCCAAGCCGTATTTCACGTCTTGTGCTTCCATCAGGTTGATTAGCGTCGTCGAGATACGAGAACCAGAACAGCCTAGTGGGTGACCCAGAGCAATCGCACCGCCGTTAAGGTTTACTTTCTCGTCAACAACATCCAGTAGACCTAAGTCTTTAGCACAAGGTAGAGATTGAGCAGCAAACGCTTCGTTTAACTCAATCACACCCATGTCTTCAATGGTTAGTCCTGCACGTTTAAGTGCTTTTTGGGTTGCTGGTACTGGGCCGTAACCCATGATTGAAGGATCGCAGCCAGCGATAGCCATAGACTTCACGCGAGCGCGAATCTTAAGGCCAAGTGCGTTAGCTTTCTCTTCGCTCATGATAAGCATTGCAGAAGCACCATCAGACAGAGCTGATGAAGTACCTGCTGTTACTGTGCCGTTTGCTGGGTCAAATACCGGACGCAGCTGGGATAAGCCTTCAACTGTTGTCTCTGGGCGAATGACTTCGTCGTAATCCAGAGTGAACAGAGAACCGTCTGCAGCGTGAGCTTCGGTTGGCAGGATTTCATTTTTGAAACGACCTTCAACCGTAGCTGCTTGAGCGCGAGCATGTGAGCGTGCTGCGAATGCATCTTGGTCTTCACGGCTAATACCGTGCATTTTGCCTAACATCTCAGCGGTTAGTCCCATCATGCCGGCCGCTTTTGCTACGTGTTTTGACATGCCTGGGTGAAAATCAACACCATGGTTCATTGGTACGTGGCCCATGTGCTCCACACCACCAATCAGGCAGATTTCAGCATCACCAACCATGATAGAGCGAGTTGCATCATGCAAAGCTTGCATAGATGAACCACATAAACGGTTGACTGTTACAGCACCAATCTCAATCGGTAGACCAGCAAGCAAGGCAGCGTTACGTGCAACGTTGAAGCCTTGCTCTAGTGTTTGTTGTACACAACCCCAGTAAATATCTTCAATTTCGACAGGGTTTACTTCTGGGTTGCGCTCTAAAATGCCTTTCATCAAATGTGCAGACAGATCTTCAGCACGAGTGTGACGGAAAGCCCCACCTTTGGAACGTCCCATTGGGGTGCGAAGGCAATCAACAACAACTACATTTTTCATTTTGCTATTCCTTTTCCAAATGTGGGTTACAGAGAACTGGCTTGTTGGCTGTCGTAAAAGCTTTCGCCCTTCGCTGCCATATCAAGCAATAGCTGAGGAACTTGGTACATTGCACCTAAGTCTTGGTAGCCTTTCGCCATTTCAACGAAGTTACCAATGCCCACACTGTCTAAGTAGCGGAATACGCCGCCTCTAAATGGAGGGAAGCCTAAACCGTAAACCAGTGCCATATCCGCTTCTTGCGGTGTCGCGATAATGCCTTCTTCTAGACAAAGCACCACTTCGTTGATCATTGGAATCATCACGCGCTGGATAATTGTTTGGTCATCAAAATCTTGTGGTGCTTGACATACGTCAGCCAAGATAGGAAGAATGTCTTCAGAGAAGGTCTTCTTCGGACGACCACGCTTGTCTACGCTGTATGTGTAGAAACCGCTACCGTTTTTCTGACCGTATTTTTCAGCAACGTAAAGTGCATCAATCGCATCACGACCTTCTTTGCCCATACGCTCTGGGAAACCTTGCGCCATCACAGCTTGTGCGTGGTGTGCAGTGTCTAGGCCTACAACGTCTAGTAAGTAAGCCGGGCCCATTGGCCAACCGAACTTGCGCTCCATCACTTTATCGATCTTAGTGAAATCAGCTCCGTCGCGTAGCAACATGCTGAAACCGCCAAAGTAAGGGAAAAGTACACGGTTAACGAAGAAGCCTGGGCAGTCGTTAACAACGATTGGGGATTTACCCATCTTCGCTGCGTAAGCAACCACGCGATTGATGGTCTCTTCTGAAGTTTGTTCACCACGGATGATCTCAACCAAAGGCATGCGATGCACAGGGTTAAAGAAGTGCATGCCACAGAAGTTTTCTGGGCGCTTCAGTGATTTCGCTAGCAGGTTGATCGGAATTGTAGAGGTGTTTGATGTTAGAACCGTGTCTTCACCAACCAAACCTTCCACTTCGCTCAGTACTGCTGCTTTTACTTTCGGGTTTTCTACTACTGCTTCAACAATCACATCCGACTGTTCTACACCCGCGTAATGCAGGCTTGGAGTAATAGAAGACAGAATACCTGCCATCTTGAATCCATCTAAGCGACCGCGTGATAAGCGTTTATTCAACAGCTTAGATGCTTCGTTCATACCTAGATCAAGCGATGCTTGTGCGATGTCTTTCATCATCACTGGCACGCCTTTTAGAGCTGATTGGTAAGCAATACCGCCGCCCATGATACCTGCACCAAGTACGGCTGCACGCTCAGTTGCTTTGTTTGCTGACTTACCCGCTTGTTTCGCTAAGCCTTTGATGTACTGGTCATTCAGGAATAAGCCAACTAATGCTTTTGCTTCTTCCGATTTCGCTAGCTTAACGAAGTGCTTACGTTCGATGTCGAGTGCTGCATCGCGATTGCTGCGTGCTGCTTCTTCAATCGCAATCACAGAAGTAATCGGAGCTGGGTAGTGAGGCCCTGCTTTTTGAGCAACTAAGCCCTTCGCCATGGTAAAGCTCATCATCGCTTCGAGTTTGCTTAGTGAAAGCGCTGATGTCTTTTGTTTACGGCGTAGCTGCCAGTCTAATTTTTCATTAGCAGCCAGAGAAATGGTATTGATTGCCGATTCTAGTAACTGGTCTGTTTCAACAATCGCATCTAACAAGCCAACTTTAAGCGCTTCATCTGCACGGCATGCTTTGCCTTGCGTGATAATTTCCATTGCGCTGTCAGCACCGATAACACGAGGTAGGCGTACACAACCACCAAAACCAGGCATGATGCCAAGTTTGGTTTCAGGTAGGCCAATGCTGGTGGTCTTGTCACCGATACGGAAATCGGTAGCGAGTACACATTCACAGCCGCCGCCAAGGGCATGGCCACGCATCATTGAAAGAGTTGGGACAGGAAGGTCTTCGAGCTTGCTGAAGATTGAATTAGCGAATCTTAACCATTCATCAAGTTCTGCTTCTGGCTTAGCAAATAGGCCAAGAAATTCAGTGATGTCTGCGCCTACAATGAACGCGTCTTTGTTTGAAGTTAAGATTAAACCACGTAATCCTGCGTGAGCATTAAGAGCATCTAACGCTTTATCTAGTGATTCTAAAGTAGCAAGGTCGAGTTTGTTTACAGAGGCTGGTGCACAGAAGCTTAATTCCGCAATACCATCTTGTAATTCCTTTACCTGTAGGGTGTTAGCTTGGTAAATCATTGTCTATCTCCATGACATACAATCCACGATTGTTTGAGAGAATCTTGTTATCTTTCTATTATTGTAGAATACCTGGTAAGACCAGTTATCTTAGTCTGTACCTCTGCTTGATTAATTTCAATACATTTTTTAAACAATTGTTTAACATTGTGCGATGACACAGATCCTCTAACCCTTATTATTCACGCGTGATACACTTCGTCGCTCTTATTAACTAAGTTAACGATATGAATGAACAGCCTTATTTAATACCTTCTGCGTCGGCTCTGTTTGAAGAAGAGATAAAAAAGAGCGTCTTTATTACGCATCTTGCTCATACTCCAAGTGTTGAAGCTGCAAAACAGTTCGTAGAACAGGTGAAAAAAGAGCATTCTTCAGCACGACATAACTGTTGGGGTTTTGTTGCTGGTCGACCTGAAGACTCAATGCTTTGGGGTTTCAGTGATGATGGTGAACCCTCGGGTACAGCGGGTAAGCCTATCTTGGCGCAACTATCGGGCTCTGGTGTCGGTGAATTAACGGCTGTTGTGACGCGCTACTCTGGCGGAATTAAGCTTGGAACCGGCGGTTTGGTTAAGGCTTACGGCGGTGGCGTACAACAAGCTCTCAAGCTGCTTCAAACTATCGAGAAAAAAATAACCACAAAATTACGGCTAGAGTTAGACTATGGCTTTGTGCCGATCGCACAATCCATCATGGCTCAGCATCAGGCTGTTGAGGTCCAAGCGGATTATGGTGTTCAAGTTGAGCTTATTATTGAAATAGAGCTCCTTCAGGTAGATTCGTTTACCCAAACCATGATCAATAAAAGCGGTGCTAAGGCACTGGTAACGAAAGTCAAAGACAACTAGGAAGTGTGAAGCATTTCGCTTCGTTCAATAGCTCATGCAATTTCGCTCAATTATTCGAATCGTCGGATTATTATTAGCACTTTTTAGTGTATCAATGCTTGCTCCTGCGCTCGTCGCACTGATCTATCGAGATGGTGCGGGTGTGCCATTTGTGACGACCTTCTTCGTTCTCTTATTCTGTGGAGCAACTTGCTGGTTTCCAAACCGACGTTATAAGCATGAATTGAAAGCGCGTGATGGCTTTTTGATTGTTGTTCTGTTTTGGACGGTAATCGGTAGTGCGGGTGCGCTGCCGTTTTTGATCGCCGATAACCCCAATGTGTCGGTAACCGATGCTTTCTTCGAATCCTTCTCTGCATTAACTACGACAGGTGCGACCGTAATTGTCGGCCTCGATGATCTGCCTAAGGCGATTCTTTTTTATCGTCAGTTCCTACAATGGTTTGGTGGTATGGGTATCATCGTATTAGCGGTAGCTATCCTCCCTGTTCTGGGTATCGGTGGTATGCAGTTATATCGTGCTGAAATCCCGGGTCCAGTAAAAGATAGCAAGATGACTCCGCGTATTGCTGAAACGGCAAAAGCGCTTTGGTACATCTACCTGAGCTTAACCATTGCTTGTGCAGTGGCGTTTTGGCTTGCTGGGATGAGCTTCTTTGATGCCATCAGTCATAGCTTCTCTACTATTGCGATTGGTGGCTTCTCGACTCACGATGCGAGCATGGGGTATTTCAATAGCCCTGCGATCAACATGATTACAGTTGTGTTCCTTCTTATATCCGCATGTAACTATTCGCTTCACTTTGCTGCATTTGCTTCAGGTGGTGTGCATCCTAAGTATTATTGGAAAGATCCTGAGTTCCGCGCCTTTATCTTTATTCAGGCAGTACTGTTCTTGGTTTGTTTCTTATTACTGCTCAATCATCACTCTTATGATTCGTACTACGATGCTTTCGACCAAGCCTTGTTCCAAACCGTGTCTATCTCTACGACCGCGGGTTTTACAACGACGGGTTTCTCAGAGTGGCCATTGTTCTTACCCGTACTGCTTTTGTTCTCTTCTTTTATAGGGGGATGTGCAGGTTCTACGGGTGGTGGTATGAAAGTGATTCGAATCTTACTACTTACTCTGCAAGGTGCTCGTGAAATGAAGCGTCTTGTTCACCCACGGGCTGTCTATACCATCAAGGTTGGCGGTTCTGCACTACCACAACGTGTTGTAGATGCGGTCTGGGGCTTCTTCTCTGCATACGCATTAGTGTTTGTGGTTTGTATGCTGGCTCTTATTGCAACTGGTATGGACGAGTTGAGTGCTTTCTCTGCGGTAGCGGCGACATTAAATAACCTTGGCCCGGGCCTTGGTGAAGTCGCGGTGCACTTTGGCGATGTGAACGACAAAGCAAAATGGGTACTTATCGTATCTATGCTGTTTGGCCGATTAGAAATCTTCACCTTATTAATCTTATTGACCCCTACGTTTTGGCGTAGCTAAGGACAACATTGTGGCAAAAGTTCTATTTTTGTATTCAAGCCGTGAAGGGCAGACCAAGAAAATCTTGAACTATATAAAAGAAGAAATGAGTGAGTTCGAATGTGAGCTTCAAGATCTGCACACTATTGGCAAGGTGGACTTTGCTCAGTACGACAGAGTGTTGATTGGCGCATCGATTCGTTATGGCCACTTTAATAAGAAGCTATATCAATTTATTGATGCCAACCTTACTCAGTTGCAATCAAGCAAGGTTGCGTTCTTCTGTGTTAACTTAACGGCGCGTAAAGAAGACCAAGGCAAAGATACACCAGAAGGCAGTGCGTATATTAAGAAGTTCCTTACCAAGTCTCCATGGCAGCCGACTTTAATCGGTGTATTTGCAGGTGCCCTCTATTACCCACGTTATAACTGGTTCGATAGAACCATGATCCGCTTTATTATGAATATGACAGGTGGTGAAACGGATACAACGAAGGAAGTTGAGTACACAAACTGGGAAAAAGTCTCTTTGTTCACTGAAAAACTGAAGAATATGTAAGATAAAAGCCTGCTTTTGAGGCGTTTTGAGTTCTTTTTAATCGAACGAATAAAAAAACGAAAAAAACTTAAAAAAGGGCTTGCCAGTGTGATCGAAATCTCTATAATGCCACCTCGCTGACACGGGATGGCTTCTTAGGAAACCAGAACGAATCAGCAAGCCAAATTAGCCAAGCCAAGCGCTTGAAAAAAGTTTTGAAAATAGTGGTTGACACTAAAACTTAAATCGCTAAAATGGCCGTCCGATTTGAGCGAAGCTCAAAAAGGAAAAGCTCTTTAACAATTTAAACCTATCAATCTGTGTGGGCACTCGTTGATGAATATCA
>NZ_JBFSUV010000079.1:0-8897 GCF_041467515.1 Vibrio sp. 10N.247.311.12 | reverse complement strand
TACCGATGTATTGTTGAACGCGAAATGTACAGCAAAGATCAACACGCCCTAGTTAGTAAGTTGGATAAGTCAGTTAAGTTGTATTAGTTGGCAACCCCATCAGTTTGAAAGAAAACTAAATGGCCAAGAGATCAATCGCTTCTCGATGCAAAGCCAATAGCTCGATGGCTGAACCTGGAAGCTGATACATACAAACGTCAGGCGTGTACTTAGCCACGATGCTTAATGAAAGGTGCAGGAGTCGTATGCGAGACCCGCATTTATCGCTCTGTTAAAAGAATAGGGCGCCAACCCCTTTTTCGTAAAAACTGATATGACTTACTTCTGAGTGAACGGTCTAATCACTGGCTGAGTAGGGGAGTCGTGAACTATACATAGGTAATGGCGTAGCTTGTGCTTACTAATCGTATGACATTTAACGCATGTTATTTCATCAATAGACGGTTTTTAAACTGGCAAATAGTTCCTGTAAGTACAAAGCGTGACCCATATTTTCTCGTAAAGTGAACCCCCGTCACAACTTACGTCTAACCATTAAATCAATGCCCTAAAACTATTGCGTAACGAGAAAGACGTAGTTATTATAATGAGCATATAATCATACAATACTATATTTGGAGTTTGAACATGACTAAACCTGTAATCGGTTTCATTGGCCTAGGTCTTATGGGCGGCAACATGGTTGAAAACCTGCAAAAGCGCGGCTACCACGTAAACGTAATGGATCTAAGCGCTGAAGCTGTTGCTCGCGTTACAGATCGCGGCAATGCGACTGCATTCACTTCTGCTAAAGAACTAGCGGCTGCAAGTGATATCGTTCAGTTTTGTCTTACAACTTCTGCTGTTGTTGAAAAAATCGTTTACGGCGAAGACGGCGTTCTAGCTGGCATCAAAGAAGGCGCAGTATTAGTAGACTTCGGTACTTCTATCCCTGCTTCTACTAAGAAAATCGGCGCAGCTCTAGCTGAAAAAGGCGCGGGCATGATCGACGCACCTCTAGGCCGTACTCCTGCACACGCTAAAGATGGTCTTCTGAACATCATGGCTGCTGGCGACATGGAAACTTTCAACAAAGTTAAACCTGTTCTTGAAGAGCAAGGCGAAAACGTATTCCACCTAGGTGCTCTAGGTTCTGGTCACGTTACTAAGCTTGTAAACAACTTCATGGGTATGACGACTGTTGCGACTATGTCTCAAGCTTTCGCTGTTGCTCAACGCGCTGGTGTTGATGGCCAACAACTGTTTGACATCATGTCTGCAGGTCCATCTAACTCACCATTCATGCAATTCTGTAAGTTCTACGCAGTAGACGGCGAAGAGAAGCTAGGTTTCTCTGTTGCTAACGCTAACAAAGATCTTGGTTACTTCCTTGCTCTTTGTGAAGAGCTAGGTACTGAGTCTCTAATTGCTCAAGGTACTGCAACTAGCCTACAAGCTGCTGTTGACGCAGGAATGGGTAACAACGACGTACCAGTAATCTTCGACTACTTCGCTAAACTAGAGAAGTAATCGACGTACGACCTCGCTAGGGTATTGCCTGTCTTTTTAGGCGGCGATACCTCAGCGAGGTTCGTTTTTATCTGCTATACCCAACCCTTTGTTCCCTCGTTAAACTCTTCTACTTCTACTTCTACTTCTACTTCTACTTCTACTTCTACTTCCTCAGCTACACCTACTCAAAACTCTGTTCAACTTTGTTACTGCCTCAATTCCTATTTTTGTTTCTATATCTATATCTATATCTATATCTATTTGTAAATTCAAAGCCTTCTAGCACCAACTCACTCACTTTTCCTCGCAAGCTTAAACCAGTGCACTTAACTGATTGTTGGCGATGGCTTAACACCGCTCGTATATCGGGTCTGAAAAGAAAGTAAAAAAAACCCACACAGCTGGTGACTGTATGGGCATGTTCGGACGAGCCGTCTGGAAAAACAAATGATCAATAGCAAGTGAAAAAACGAATAACGAGATCCCCCGACAGTTTCTACGTTAAACGCGTTCAATGACCTTAAAGCGGCTGCTTCAATTATCACTTTGAATTGAACAAAAGCATCCAGAAAGAACTTAAGTTATGATTCAAATACACCATAACTTAAGGCTTATTGTATTACAAATAAATTTTAATATTGAATGCCTTTAGTGAATGGTTAGTTGGTAGAAGTGTGAGTTAAGACTCATTTTTGCATACTATTAGGTAGCGTGGGGCAGTAAAATCTGGTGATGATAATTATCGACAGAAATATGACTTTTCACTATGAAATTGGACGTTTTACAAATTTATAGTGATTTTATTCAATGAGATGAAAGTCAAAACGCATAAATGATAACTATGTCACAGGGCTATTTTAGCCAGTTTTAATATATCAAGATTGCTCACAGAATGATCGGTCAATTAAGCATACAATATTAATTAAATTGATGGTTGTGACGATGGAACGGCATGAACAAGTTTTGCTTCCCGTATCTTCGAATATCTAAAAAATGACCATTTCATTCGGATAAAAATAATAGACATAGGTTGATATGGATTATGAGTTTTATGAATTCAAAATTGTCTCTAGGGTTTAAAGGAAAATTGATTTTAATGGTGGCGATCGTCAGTTCCAGTGCCTTGGCATTTACGAACTGGTTCACGCTTAACTTGGCGACTGATCAAGTAAACCAAACGATTTATAACGAGATTGATCACTCGTTAACGATAGAAATTAATCAGATTGAAAGCACCGTCCAGCGCACCATCGATACGGTCAATTCCGTTGCACAAGAGTTCATGAAATCCCCATACCAAGTACCAAACGAAGCGCTGATGCATTTTGCCGCTAAGCTCGGTGGTATTGACAAGATTGTAGTGGGTTTTGATGATGGTCGTTCTTATACTTCTCGTCCTTCAGAGTCTTTCCCAAACGGTGTTGGAATCAAAGAAAAATACAACCCAACGACTCGTCCTTGGTATCAACAAGCGAAATTGAAATCAGGTTTATCTTTTAGTGATCTGTTTTTCACCAAGAGTACTCAAGTACCTATGATTGGTGTGACTTACACCTATCAAGATCGCGTCATCATGGCAGACATTCGATTTGATGATTTGGAAACTCAGCTTAAACAGCTGGACAGTATCTACGAAGCCAAAGGCATTATTATCGACGAGAAAGGGATGGTGGTCGCTTCAACAGTCGAAAACGTACTTCCGCAAAGCAATATATCTTCTGCAGATACTCAGATGAGACTCAATAGTGCCATTGAACAGCCTGACCAATTCATTGAGGGTGTGATTGATGGCAACCAGAGAATTTTGATGGCCAAGAAAGTGGATATTGGCAGCCAGAAAGAATGGTACATGATATCTAGTATCGATCCTGAACTCGCGCTCAATCAGTTGAATGGCGTGATGTCGAGTGCGCGTATCCTTATCGTGGCATGTGTGCTTGGCTCGGTGATATTGATGATTTTACTGCTGAATCGCTTCTACCGCCCAATCGTGTCACTGAGAAAAATCGTCCACGATCTATCTCAAGGTAACGGAGACCTGACTCAAAGGCTTGTTGAGAAGGGGAATGATGACTTAGGGCATATCGCCAAAGACATCAACTTGTTCATCATTGGTCTGCAAGAGATGGTTAAGGACGTCAAATTTAAGAACTCGGATCTCGATACTAAGGTACTGAGTATTCGTGAAGGTTGTAAAGAAACCAGCGATGTACTGAAAGTTCACACTGATGAAACGGTTCAAGTGGTCTCTGCAATTAACGGCTTATCTGAAGCATCAAACGAAGTCGAGAAGAGTTCTCAGTCGGCGGCAGAAGCAGCAAGAGAGGCCGCTGTGTTCAGTGATGAGACGAAACAAATTAACACCGTGACGGAAACCTATATCAGTGATCTTGAGAAGCAAGTCTGCACCACCTCTGATGATATTCGCTCAATGGCGAATGAAACGCAGAGCATCCAGTCTATCGTGTCTGTGATTGGAGGAATTGCGGAACAAACTAATTTGCTGGCATTGAATGCGTCAATTGAAGCGGCGAGAGCGGGTGAGCATGGCCGAGGTTTCGCGGTGGTTGCTGATGAAGTCCGTGCGTTAGCCAACCGAACTCAAATCAGTACTTCTGAAATTGATGAAGCGCTGTCTGGCTTGCAGTCTAAATCAGATGGTTTGGTTAAATCGATTGAGTTGACCAAAAGTAACTGTGAAATGACGCGTGCCCAAGTGGTTCAAGCGGTAAATATGTTGGCCAAGCTAACGGAACAGATGGAAACGGTAAGTCGTTTTAATAACGATATTTCGGGTTCGTCTGTTGAGCAGAACGCCCTTATTCAGAGCATTGCTAAGAACATGCATAAGATTGAAAGCTTTGTTGAGGAGCTTAATAAGCTAAGCCAAGATCAGTTGATTGAATCAGCAGAAATCAAAACACTTAACGGCAGCGTTAGTGACTTGATGAGCAGCTTTAAGGTTTAACTTTTCTAATATTTATATTTAAAAATCAACATACTAAGTTTAGTTGTTGATCTGAGAGCCACTCAATAGCTTGCGAGTTTAGAGTGGCCTTTCTGCGTTTTTCTTGAGTCTAACTCTACGCAATACTCATTCATCCCACTTCATTTGCCGCATCTCACATTCTGATAAATATATAATTGACATAAAATAGTACAAATATACATTGTCACTCTATTCTTATGGATAAGTGAGATAAATGTGAATAAGCCAATCTTCGTCGTAGTACTCGCTTCGCTTACGTATGGCTGCGGTGGAAGCAGCTCCAGTGACAGCAGTGATCCTTCCGATACCAATAACCCAGGAATGCCCGCTGGTGTTGTTGCTCCCTATGATATTACCAAGTATCAAAACATCCTTTCCAGCTCAGATCTTCAGGTCTCTGATCCTAATGGAGAGGAGGGCAATAAAACCTCTGAAGTCAAAGATGGTAACTTCGATGGTTATGTCAGTGATTATTTTTATGCTGATGAAGAGACGGAAAATCTTATCTTCAAAATGACGAACTACAAGATGCGCTCTGAAGTTCGTGAGGGAGAAAACTTCGATATCAACGAAGCGGGCGTAAGGCGCAGTCTGTATGCGGAAATAAGTTTGCCTGATATTGAGCATGCCATGGCGAGTTCTCCCGCTGATCATGATGAAGTGACGTTGCTGCAGATACACAATAAGGGGACTGATGAGAGTGGTACGGGTTATATCCCTCATCCGCTATTGCGTGTGGTTTGGGAGCAAGAACGAGATGGCCTCACAGGTCACTACTGGGCAGTCATAAAAAACAATGCCATTGATTGTAGCAGCGCTGCTGACTCTTCGGATTGTTATGCCACGTCATACAAGCGCTACGATTTAGGTGAGGCGGAATTGGACAGTTTTACCAAATTTGATCTTTCTGTTTATGAGAACACACTGTCGCTCAAAGTGAATGATGAAGTAAAAGTGAATCAAGACATCGCTTACTGGCAGCATTTATTGAGCTACTTCAAAGCGGGTATCTATAACCAATTTGAGAATGGTAAAGCGATTGCTTACTATCAGGCGTTGAGATACACCACGACTCAAATCGATGGATCAAACGATTGGGACATTAATGATTGGAAGCTGACTATTCCACCGAGTAAGAATGATTGGTATGGAAGCGGTGGTGACAGTGCTGCTGAGTTAGAACCAGAACGTTGTGAATCGAGTAAAGATCTTCTTTCAAATGACAGCGATGTGTACGACAGTGATATTGATCTTTCTTACTTCAATACTGATGAAGGAAGAATGCACTTTAGAGCGGATATGGGATACGGCACCTCTACCCAAAACTCTAGCTATATTCGCTCTGAGCTCAGGGAGTTGTATCAAAGCAGTGTTCAACCGGATTGTAGCACCAGCGATGAAGATACCAGTTGGTATTTGGACGACACTAGAACGAACGCTACCAGTCACGAGTTAACCGCAAGCTTGCGAATTGAAGATTACCCGAACATCAACAATCAAGATCCAAAAGTGGTACTTGGACAAATCCATGGTTGGAAGATCAATCAAGCATTGGTGAAACTGTTATGGGAAGGCGAGAGTAAGCCAGTAAGAGTGATACTGAACTCTGATTTTGAGCGCAACAACCAAGACTGTAATCATTGTGACCCGTTCAGTGTCGAGTTAGGGACTTATTCGGCAAGTGAAGAGTGGCGATATACGATTCGTGCCAATCAAGACGGTATCTACTTGGCGACTCATGATTTAGATGGAACCAACACCGTTTCTCATTTAATCCCTTGGGGACAAGATTACACAGATAAAGATGGGGACACGGTTTCGTTAACATCAGATTGGACATCGACAGACATCGCTTTCTATTTCAAAGCGGGCATCTACCCACAATTTAAGCCTGATAGCGACTATGCGGGTGAAGTGTTTGATGTGAGTTTTAGTTCTCTTAGAGCTGAACACTATTTGAATTAGCTAACGTTTGAGTAACAACAATGACTGCTTTAAAGACCATATTGATTCCTAACAATGTGGTCTTTTTTTAACTGCTGCGACACTGTTAAATGAGATGTTCTGAACGATAAATGCTCTGCTCGAGTGATGCACATTCTCACCATTACCGCTCGGATTTTTCGCCCTTGATAGCCCATTTCGCATTCTAAATTTTCATATGTTGTCTTTTATCAATAGGAAGTGTGATCCAGTTAAAGTATGGAAAAAGCGAAAAGTGTTCCCAGTCTCATTTATTCAACGAAGTGTTTTATTTGTATTATAAGATTACGTAATATTTTTGTGTTATCGCAAATACTGAGAGAGAAAACGCCTTATAGCTCGTGTTTGCCAATTTATCTTTCACTTACGAACGCTGTCTTTGTATTATAATAATGGATTAGATATGAAACAAATTACTCTAAAAACCTTACTCGCTTCTTCTATTTTACTTGCAGTTGGTTGTGCGAGCACGAGCACACCGACTGTTGATTTCCCAAATAACAAAGAAACTGGTGAAGCGCTTCTGACGCCAGTTGCTGTTGCCGCTAGTAGCCATGATGGTAACGGACCTGATCGTCTCATTGACCAAGACCTAACAACACGTTGGTCATCTGCGGGTGACGGTGAGTGGGCAATGCTAGATTATGGTTCAGTTCAAGAATTTGATGCGGTTCAAGCATCTTTCAGCAAAGGTAACGAGCGCCAGTCTAAATTTGATATTCAAGTAAGTGTCGATGGTGAAACCTGGACAACCGTACTTGCAAACCAACTGAGCTCAGGTAAAGCGATCGGCCTAGAGCGTTTCCAATTCGAGCCAGCAGTGCAAGCGCGCTACGTAAGATACGTTGGTCACGGTAACACCAAAAATGGTTGGAACAGTGTGACAGGGTTAGCTGCGGTTAACTGTAACATTAACGCATGTCCTGCTAGCCATATCATCACTTCAGACGTGGTAGCAGCAGAAGCAGTTATTATCGCTGAAATGAAAGCAGTGGAAAAAGCACGTAAAGATGCGCGCAAAGATCTTCGTTCAGGTAACTTTGGTGTAGCAGCGGTTTACCCTTGTGAGACCTCAGTTGAATGTGACACACGCAGTGCACTGCCAGTTCCGACAGGCCTGCCAGCGACACCAGTTGCAGGTAACGCGCCAAGCGAAAACTTTGACATGACGCATTGGTACCTATCTCAACCATTCGACCATGACAAAAACGGTAAGCCTGATGATGTTTCTGAGTGGAACCTTGCAAACGGTTACCAACACCCAGAGATCTTCTACACAGCTGACGATGGTGGTCTAGTCTTCAAGTCTTACGTGAAAGGTGTTCGTACCTCTAAAAATACTAAGTATGCGCGTACAGAGCTTCGCGAAATGATGCGCCGTGGTGACCAGTCTATTAGCACTAAAGGTGTTAACAAGAACAACTGGGTATTCTCAAGCGCACCTGAGTCTGACTTAGAAGCTGCTGCTGGTATTGATGGCGTTTTAGAAGCAACGTTGAAAATCGATCACGCAACAACAACAGGTAATGCGAACGAAGTAGGCCGCTTTATCATTGGTCAGATTCACGATCAAAACGATGAACCAATTCGTTTGTACTACCGTAAACTGCCAAACCAAGCAACGGGTGCGGTTTACTTCGCACACGAAAGCCAAGACGCAACTAAAGAGGACTTCTACCCTCTAGTGGGCGACATGACGGCTGAAGTGGGTGACGATGGTATCGCACTTGGCGAAGTGTTCAGCTACCGTATTGACGTTAAAGGCAACACGATGACTGTAACGTTAATGCGTGAAGGCAAAGACGACGTTGTACAAGTGGTTGATATGAGCAACAGCGGCTACGACGTAGGCGGCAAGTACATGTACTTCAAAGCCGGTGTTTACAACCAAAACATCAGCGGCGACCTAGACGATTACTCACAAGCGACTTTCTACCAACTAGACGTATCGCATGATCAATACAAAAAGTAATCTAACCGAATAACACTTAATATTTAAGTTATCGCAATAGCCTCCAGCCTCAGGGTTTGGAGGCTTTTTTGTGCCTGCTGTTTAGGTAGAGGAAATATTAGGCCGTTAAATAGATCAAGTAGAGGGCTAGTGGTTGGCCTTGGTGCTCAGTTCTAAATTTGCCTCCCTATCCTTTGCTCAATCTTCAATACAGCTTCCCATTCGCCTCACGTGCCTATCTTAGTAAATAGCGGTTACATGCAATGATACTGGGAACGATAAGCTTAGGTCGCTCGTACGAGCTTGTATTTACACATGAAGTATTCTCAACCACTCATGGCTAGGTGTTTAAGGTTGGTTTTTAGAACGTGATTAATCCTAACCCTATGTAAACAGGTTAGTTTTCTTGGTTTCGATGTAGGGAGGAGCCCTATCTGGCAGGGTAGATGTCACTGTTAAAATTTAACCAGTTTGGGCGATAAA
>NZ_JBFSUV010000078.1:0-9500 GCF_041467515.1 Vibrio sp. 10N.247.311.12 | reverse complement strand
ATGAGGTGATGATATCACCTCTAACTAAGTGACCAAATTCAGCGTACCACTACAGTGGTGTCTGCTTGCCGTTGGTGTTGCTTGAGTGGTTGAACGGTGCAGAGTACTTCAACTGGCATAGCTTTGCTTGGGGATGGGTCGAGCACTTTATTTTACTTAGTACTATGACACCTTATTTCTATGCAGCCTATAAAGTGCATGGATGGTTAAAGCGAGGCACGTCTGTCGAGTAGAGAGGATGAATACAGACTTGGACGGATATTAACAAAGAAATATGACTGCTCTTCCCTCGATTCAGTAGACGCGGTACAGATATGAGAAAAACTTGGTCAAATTCTAGATTGGTGAAATGAGATGTTAATCTGTCTAAACAAAGAATGGGGCATTTTCGATTTAGTAATGGCAGCGTATCAACTGTGATCGCTGCCATTTTAGTATGATACTTTAATACTCAGTAACGAATCTTTATTACTCTCTCACAAATGGCATAGAGAAAACACGTTCCACCATCAGTGCGGTAGTAATGGCTAAGTCGCTGAATCGACGAGGTCTACCACGGTTGATTAAGGCTTTGTTGTACTGCTTCCAGTTAGTTGTTTTGTAACGAGGTTTAGGCATGGGGCTACGACGATGGATGGGTGTAGCCGATCAGATCGTAGCTTCCAGATTTAGTTCCATCGATTTAAGCAACAAGGCCATATAGAGGCTCAGGCTTGTCCAACACTTGGGATTAAACGTTGGCTACGCAACGCTTAATCCTTATTTGTTAGTTGCCTGGCCCCATTACTTTAAGATAGAAAGGCATCTATTCAACACAGGCTTATTAGCTATTATAACTAATTTCAAGCGCTTTCTAGTTCGTGTGATATTTTGAAATAGCATTTTAACAGAGTCATAGTATGTTCTTGATTGGTATATCAACATACCGTTAGCATCGTATGTAAAAAATTCGTCAATAACAACTGCAACATTATCAAACTCTTGACCGATAACTGTATGGGAGGTTTTACTTGCGACATTAGCATACGATTGGTGGTGTTCTGTGTTGTACTGCGATGGTGTCAACTTCAAAACTTCCCAGCCTTCACTACTAATTAACTGAATATAGTTTTTAACTGTAGGTAAATCGGTAAAGTAATCAAAGTCGATATTACCGCAATTTTCAAAGGCTACATCTGTTCTTCTGCTATTGAATAGTACCTTTATAAAACTAGCTATTTCTTTATTTGTTCTGATTTTATCTGAAAGTTTAAACTTAACAATTCCGCTAATACTATTGATTTTACTTTCGATATCCGCCAATCGTTCTCTCGTGGAAAGTGTTTGCTGTTTATCATAAGAAAGTATACAAGATATATTATTGGCGTTAGCATCCATCACTAATTTATCTAGTTGATTTGCATATATTCGTTGTGTTTCATCTACAACAATCAACTCTATACCCGATAAGTCATAGCTTGGTAGTCTTTTGATAGGAATGATGTTCCACCCGGCATCAATTAATCTGGCGTGTCCATCATTCAATTGCCCACAATGCACGATTAACGTATTACACGTGTTTTTTACATGTTTGATGATGTCGTATGTTAATAGAGTTTTGCCTGTTCCTGGTCCACCGTTAACTGATATAAATTTCGCAACACCATTACCTATTTTACTGACAACCTGGCTTTTTATGTCCTCTTGTTGATTAGTAAGAAAATACTGATTATTGGTAAACTTATCCGTAGAGTTAAATGGAGATACTAAGTAGTCAGATGGATTGAACAAAGAGTCAGGGTTATCGAGTTCCATCAAATTTTGGTTTGTTAATAGTTGAGCCAACAACTCAAAGCTTGCTAACTCTAACTCTTCTTGACCATTTAATTTGTAAAGTTTATTTGTTTGAACGACATAGGTGAAGTTATGTACAATTTTGTTAATATGACTCAAATAGTATTTGTTTCTCTGCAACTGCTTTTTTATTTTATCTTCACTACTTGTGCGTTTTAACTCAACATTTATGATGTAATTACAACCGAACCTAAGTAAGTCAAACTCCTTACTAATATGTTGAATTTTGTAACCAATATAGAAACCATTGAATATGTTAACAAATGGAAGAACTTCGTGAATATTAGAGGCAAGAACCCTGAGATCCTCAATCTCATTGTTCTTAATGTCGATTCCATAGTGTTTTATATATAAACCATACTCAGATGGTTCAAGATTAGAATGCGCTTGAGTGAGCGACAGGATATTGATACTTTTCATTTTTATACCTAGCAACTAATAACAAACATCGTATTAAAACTAATAGGTAAACAGTCTACCATTTTGCTCAATTATTGAGTGGTAACTAACGCTTTATCGACGGATTTTTTTCCGTAATTATATGCAATTAATAGTAACGCTAACTAAACTCACGTTCAATTTCATGCCCGTATTGCCTAGCGACTAGGATGTGCACTTCAGAAATTGCCGAAAGTTTCCGTATAACTCCGGCGACTTCGGAACAATACCATTTTCAACCTACATACGCCCCAAACAAGCTCGGTCCGGCTCCCTTTTATCGGATTAGATTTGATTGGGGAAACGCACGCCCCAAAAATGTGTAGAGTATTTGATCTAACTAGCTTTGGGGCATTTTCGAGCTAGAAAATGCCACGTGTAAAATTTCAGATTGTGACGTTTTTGGGGCAGCTCTGAGTTAGCTGGCACTTTGAGAGAAAAGTGCCACGGGTAAAACTTTAGGCCAATGAAGCCTCTGGATAAAACTTTGCCAGTGACATTACTAGAATAGAATGCTGCTGCGCGGCTCACTTGGCTTTGCGAAAATCGCTACTTCATGACATTAGCTGATTAGTCATGTACAATTAATACAACCAACAAGAGGAACATTGATATGGCCAATACCTCAAATTCAAAGCGCCAAAAAGCTACATTTACCCCTAGCTTAAAGAACTTCAAAACCAGTTTGGGTTATGAAGGCATGACGATAAATAAGAAATCGAACGTTCAAACCATTGAAGATTTAAAACGCAAGTATGCGAGATAAATATGGTGCTGATCAGGACAAATACTGTTACTCAAATTCTGATGTTTTAATTAACAGATTGAATATACTTGACTCAGATGAACTTGAAAAAGCCGAAATTGAGTTTACGAGTTATAGGTACCTTTCATACAAAAGTAATGTTTCTGAAATCAAGCATTTAGACTTCAATCACCTCAAGTGTCTACATCACCATCTATTCCAAGATATTTTTGAATGGGCAGGTCAAGTTCGAGAAGTAAAGGCTACACTCGATTCTGTACCGTTTCTAGGATTGAAGCTGAAGCTTCAAAATTATTTGGTATTATCCCTTCGTTAGACAATTTGGCTTTGCCCGATCTTATCCAAGAATTAGCCAATCTATTTTGCGAATTAAATTTGTTACATCCTTTTAGGGAAGGTAATGGCCGAACTTTACGTTTTTTCTTTGAAGAACTCGTATTTATCCTTGGCTACACCATCGAGTGGCCTAAAATTACTCAACAAGAATGGATTGATGCAAATATTGAAGGGGTATCATTCGATTTAGAACCGTTAATTACAATATTTCGTTTAGCTCTATCTAGTGAAAAACAAGACTGAATTTTTGTGCGATTGCATTAGTTTTAATAGCCTAAACTCCGCTGAGGAGTGTTGAACCGCTTTTTTCTGTGAAACATAACTGGGCAGAAAGTGGTTTAACTTATCTTCGCCGTCTAACTTGATGTAGCCAAAAACAGATCAAACTATATTGGAAATGAACAGACTTTATTGGAACTGACAAACTTTAATGTCCTCGGACATTTACAGTGGGAATCGCTGATTTATAGAAGCCGGGTATCGAAAGAAATTTCGTGTTTTTTGGCCGTTTTGATGAGTTTTGGATAACCTGGATGTTTTGTGTTGAGCACATAGTTTTGTTCGCGAGGCACAATCACCGATGGGGTCGCCAGCGCCAAGCTTGAATAGCTCGATAACCATTGATCACCTATTTCGGCTGTCTGAAGCGGGGCTGGCTCTTCATTCCAGTTGTCCGGTAAGTCGTCATTTTCAAGGACCAAAGCATCGGCTTCATCCAGTTCCAACGTAAACAAGACATAATTTTCAAGTACTTTGGTATTTTTGAGATGAACCAAGATTTCTAAAATGGCAAGTGACTCTGACGCCGCAACATAAACCGCAGACCGTCCAATAGAATTCCAACGCCCTCCGTACAGTCTGGAGCCTTCGCCATCGAAAGCTGACTCTTCCCACTTTTCCTTTACGATTCGGTACAAAGTGATCAAGAAAATACCCCATGCTCTAATCGTCCAATTAGGTTTAGCACACCCTCTGATTCAGCAGTTGTGGCAACCATATCGATAGGGCGGCGATTACCCAAACCAACCACAGGGGATTTGATCCATTCACACGCGGCCAAAATATCACCTTCAAACAAGTTGATGGTTTGGTTGAATATCTCAGCAAAACGGTACAAACGATCACTTTCGTCTTTGTTAAAACGTCCCGCTTTCGATCTGCGGTTTAGTGTGGCTGGTGGAATTGTAACAGCGGTAGCCAACTCTTTCTTTTCCAATTTAGAGTGCTTGGCTAGTTTGTCAAAAACATCAAAATCCAGACCTTTATGAACAGACTCATAAAGGGTTACCCCTCGCGATGGAATACCTACTTGCTGCCAAAAGCTAGCTGGCTGTTTAACAGGCTTGAATGCTTGCATTTGTGACATAACAATAACTCCTTATCAGATGGTAGTGTCATTATGTATCAGATGATTGCGGTAGGCAAGTTTACAAGTACATAGCTTGGAAAATTGGAGAGCGACAAGTAAGTTAGAGCCTTGTCTTCTGGCTTTTAAGTCCCTTCGCTTGTATCGACAACAACATATTGAAATTCAAGAGGCTGCTAGGATGTTGGGGATCAACAGGGGTAGTTTCAGCAAAAAATTAAACCAGATTACAAATAATGAACTTGGATTGGTTGAAAGCCTATAGATATATATCAAGCCTATTAGGACACAGCAGAGGGCGTAGCCATCATTACCTTGAAAAACGCCAGCCAGTCAGTAGCTTGGTCTAATTTACCCCCGTGATACATCACGGGGATTTACAGCGAACAGCATGATAAGAACGGATAACTTTTGGCAGGGTAAACCAATAGCTTAAAATTGCTTTTGCACTGGGCAAGGGTATTGCTCTTTTAATGCGGCGGTTAGATAGCTGGCGATGCTGCCACCAATGCCTGCTTTGCCGTATTTTTTTAAACGAGGATCGTGTTCAAGTCTGTTGTCGATAATTGTCATCAGATCTTTGGTTTTCCATTCCCATAATGTTTCGCGATTGGCTGCATCTTTCATTGGCAAACAATAATCAATGCGTTGGCCGCGAGTATCTAAACGGGTGGTATAAAAGTTCACGGCGTTAGCAGCGACACGAGTACCAATCAATAAATCTCGATACTCAGGACTCCCCGGATTTTGATAATGTTCAACATAGTAACTCATATCTGCAGGGCTGTTGCCACTGCTGAGTCGGTCGATTTCTGGAATTTGACTATTGGCTAAGCTCAAAAAAGAGAAACATGTGCCTAAGCCTAATACGAGCCATTTCATCATTAATCCCTCCATTTAATACTGTGTATCTTACTAGGTCGTTACGATTTTTCATTTTAATTACTCAATAATTAACCATTATTTATAGGTTAAGAGCGGGTTTGATCCTCCTTCTGTGTTGGCTGTAAGGTTGATGGTGGCTCAACACGGTTACTGGTACTCTCAAATTGTTCACGTGTATCCTCCACGATTTGCGAGTGGTTGTCGGGGGTGTAATAACGCTCAGTGCCTCCGCGTTGTTTATGCTGCTCAATCACCGTTTGGCTGGTGTTGCCTAGAGCCTTACCTTTGTATTGTTCGCCCACCATTGTTTGCCACTCGGATTGGGTCGGCTCAGGATTAAAGGTACGTTCGTGCTCTTCTTGAGTGGGGACGCTGGCGAGCACAAAATCTTTAAACGTGTCGGTTGTTTTAAATTTTTCCCATTCATCAGCGCGGGCTTGGCGTGATTTATCATTACTACCGGTAAGAATCTGTTCTGCTCGTCCTACTTCAGATTTATATTTCTCCTCCACAAAACCTTGGAATGGTATTTCCAGTTTCTCAGTCAGGCTGGCCAGATGACGTTGCTCTTGGCTGTTGACTTGACTGAGTGTATCGACCTCTTGTTGAGATTGTGTCGTGGACGTTATCAAGCCTTGCGTCTCACTAAAGTTCGCCGTAAAGCCAGTGGCGTAAGTGCCCATCTCCGTATTACGTTCGTCGGCCGTGAGGCGGTTGCTCGCATCGATGGTTTGGTTGGCACCAGAGCGGTAGGATTCGATAGCGGCTTGCATTTGGCTTTGTTGTTCGTTGCTCATGCTGGTGAGCGTTTCGCGGTCTTCCTGTGTCCATTTTTGTCCCGAACCTTCGTAGGCTGAATTTTTACCCGTGGCATTTTCTAGCACGTTTGTGCCCCAAAGCTCGTTAGGGAAGTAGGTTGTAGATGTAACAAAGAAAGATAAGCAGCTATATCTGTTCAGTTTAGACATAACTGCTTTTTGAGGGTGAGAGGGTAACGCTATTTCACTTCGTACCTAAGTAGAACTTCATTATCTAATACAACATTTGTTGACCAAATGAAGCTTGCTCCAGCACCGCTGAATTTTTCAATAAAATTCATGTAAGATTTCTTATTATTCACACCAATTTCATCTTCTGAGTATTCAGTCGCTTGTGGCCATGAAATTGCGTCAAAATCTTCTGCCATCCAGTTACTTGGAGTCTCCCAGTGAGCAGCATAAGCATTTTCACCATTATCTGTACCTTGTGTTGTACAGTTCTCCGATAATCGCTTACCATCAACTTCACTCAGGCAACTTAAATCATAGATTGGTGCAGTATAAAATGTCTGTGCTTGCCAGTCGGAACCCGTCACAGTACCGTCACTAAAGCTTGCGATAAAGCCACCATCACCTGGGTGGTATGCCTTGCCTCGGTTATCTTCTGTACCTAAACCTAAGTTTTCTTCCCAATCGATTACTTTTACGGCAATAGTGTATGGCTTATTTACCTTAAACTTTACGATACTAGAGTTAAACGGTGTAAAAGGTACTGTATCTACTGCAACGAGCTGACCATTAATATATAACTCAAAATAGTTGTCAGCAAAGATGTAACCAGTGATCTCTTTACCATCTGAATCAATAATAGCCACAGGGACAGAGTCTTCATCCACATCGGCTATGCTTTCGGGTGCGATGTTAGAGCACTCTTCATAAAGATCGACCGCTTTTGGCGCAGTTGTGAAATGGTTTTGAGCAGGGACTGTCCACACTTTTCCATCAGCGTCAGCAATTTCACCGATGCCTGCAACACGACTTCGACCATTCGCACACTCAAAAAGATTCGCTTCTACTGTTTTTGCAAGACCTTGGGTAATGCTAGCTGAACCTTTGTAGTCACTAGTGGTTCCGCTTACTGTTAGGTCGGAGGATGGAGAGCAGCCAGCCAACAGTAAGGCAATAGACGAAAGAGCGAATACTTGATTATTTGTAGTAACCATAAATAAAAATCCAGTAGTAAGTATGAAGTTTAAGTGTAGTTTTTAGCCTCAACAAATCAATATGTTGAGCTACTTAAATAGTTGGGACATATATTAGGCTATGTACTGTAAATGAACGTAAACGATGTGTGATTTTAAGTAAATGGACTTCTACTCCGTTCTTTCACAGATAGCACTTCGTAACTTAGAAATGTCCGTGCGACCTGAGGTCGTATGAAGCGTTGTTCACCGCTTAACGAGTGAACCATCTGTATCACCAGATGAACCTACGAGCCTGAATAAAGCAGCGGCTCGGACAATGTAACGAAACTTGGCCGTTGGGCTGAGTGGGAAAAGAATCGTGAGAGGACGTTCCTCCTGAAAACCACAATTCGGGTAAGTGCTAGGGAGTCAATATGATGAACGTATGTGAATCCATTAAAGGTGCGTCATATGATGAAGCAGCGGAAGTGGTTAATACGCTGTGGCCAAAACGGCAACGAGAGTCGGAAAGGAGTTGGGCATTGGCCTTTCGTGATCAAAGTACTTATGTGGACTCCCCATTGTCAACAGTAATCGTCAGTAAATCAGAAATAAATGCGCACTTATGTACGAGCTCAACAAGAGTAGCTAACTCAGGCTCTACGATATTTACGCGAGTTAGTAGCAAATCTAAGCTACGAGTTCAAGACTCTCAGATGCCCGCTGCTTTGACTAACTGATTTTCATCCAATTTATGCATTTTACTGTTAAGACAATTTACTAAGATACTAACGGTTCAGCTTTATATTCCGTACCTTGAGTTAAAATAGCAAATGCTGTTCTGACATTTTTATTTGCCAACGCTACCGCAGCACACTTCTTACCTCTACGTTCAATTAAATTTTTTAGCCACTCTTCTTTTTTTGTTTTCGGTGGGCGATTGGCAACCTTGCTTACGATCGACATCGCACCAGTAATCAATTGGCTTCGAAACAGAGTATTTTTAAAACCTCTTCCTATCGAACCGATTTTAGCTCTCCCCCCACTTGAATGTTGTATTGGTGTGAGCCCTATGCAGGCTGCGGCTGCTTTCCCTTTACTAAAAGCTCCAATGTCAGCACACCCGAGCGCGATATATAAGTTAACAGCATTAAGGATACCGATGCCCTCAATTTTAAGTAACTTCTTACATTCAGGATGATAATTCAAAGATTCTTCAAGGCAGTTGTCGTAAATATCAATCGCTTCAACCAGCGATAAATATTGATCCCAGGCAGTAGATATTGCCTGACGAAACGAAGGTGAAAAACCATTATCTGGGTCTTCTAGGGTTTCATCAATTGTTGCTCTTAACCCCCCATTTCTGTTGGAGACTTGAATATTTAATTCAGATAACAAAGCAATCAATTGGTTTTTAGAAGCGGTTTTTTGTCTTATGCTTAGTTCTCGTAAGCGGACAATCGATTGTAGTTGCTGCTGTTCGGCTGTTTTACCTTGAATAAAGTTCACATCAGGTAACAGTGATGCTTGTACTATCGCCAAAGCATCATTTTTGTCAGTTTTCTGATTTTGTCTGACCACAGCAACTAATCTCGATGAGATTAAACGAGCATCATGCCCATGAGAAGAAGCGAGTTGCTTCCAATAATTCGAAGTACCACAAGCTTCAAACACGATTGTGGCAGGCCTTGAATTTACTAACCAACAAGTAAACGCCTTCGGTGTCATCTCTGTATTTGAGTGCACTTTTCTGTTTGTATAAATACAAACTTGGATCACTTTTTTAGCTAAATCAACGCCAACAATCGTCTTGTTCATTTGAATCTCCAAATTATTTTGAACCCTACTATTGTAGGACTTAGGGTTGGGGAGTCCAATTATCTAAGCTGACATTTTACGTAACATACGGAACAGGGTAAGCCTGTATCACTCCC
>NZ_JBFSUV010000077.1:0-9661 GCF_041467515.1 Vibrio sp. 10N.247.311.12 | reverse complement strand
AAAGCCAATTATACATAGCGATCAAGGTTGGCAATATCGTCATCGACAGTATCAGGAAAAGGTAGCGGAAAGTGGGTTAATGCAAAGCATGGGTGAGAAAAAATGGCAATGATAATGCTGAAGAGGCTAAAAGCATTGGCTTAAGCAGTAAATCAAAAGCTCAATTAAAAGGACTATCAAAACGCGAAAAAAAGAGCAAAAGAACGGTAATTAAAGAACTTATTCAAGAGCAACACTCATCACTAACAGACAACTAATATTCCTAAAGTGGAGGCGGCACAAAGTCGCCTCATCTTTAAATTGAGTTATTTAAATTTGTTTTGTAGTAACTCGGTTTCGGGCTTTGTTCCATTTTCTCAACACCGCAGATCTTGTCACCTCCGCAGAATCAGATATATTTTGAATAATATTTCTGAATTAAAGCGAACATATTACGCTTACGCTTGTACGTGGTAGCGAGTTGCGCCACCTGACTATAAAATGTCGCCAATTGAGTAGGATGCGATTTCAGCATATTCTCTAAACGTCGAAGTAACTCTAAAGCTTGATCGTAAGCCGTATTATTGGTCTGTTCGATATAAGATGAGACTGCTCGCAGATAATAATCCAGCGTATTTTCAGGTTTATCATCCACAATATGATCGGCAAGCGAAATAAGTCCTTGTATTGATATTTTATGTTCGGCAACCCATTCGCACGCTTTGTCTAATTGCTGGTTATCGATATAGAACAGAACCAAGGCATCCGTACGATCAGAAGCTTGATTATAGCGGTCTGGTTGTTGATAGGCATTGGCAAGTAGCAGTTCAGTGCGGGAGAAAAATTCAACATCATCAATTTGGTAATTGGCTTTAAACTTCGCTAACTGTTGATAATATTGAAAGCTTGGTGATTGTTCTAACAAACGGTTAGCTAATACCCATGCAGAATGGATTTCACCTAGTTCAACATAAAGACGGAATTGAGCTTGTTCGCACGCACGAAGTTCATAATCACTCGCCATTTTTTTCGCCTTAGCTAACCAAAACTCAGCTTCTAACGGCTCTTGCTCATCAATGAACATATCAACAACTTCAAGATAATCTCGACACGTTCGTGCTATTTTTTGTTTAATTTCCGCCACTTCACGCCAATCGGAGCTGTGTTTCATTAACGGAACTGCCCATGAGCGTAAGTTCCAGCTACTCTCATCTTGCGATGCTTGATCTATCGCTTGGCGGCATAAGGTTAGAAAGTGGGTGTTAGATTGCCAAATCGCTCCAAAACTCTCTTCAATCGAAGGAAATACGTCAAATTCGTAATGGGTCAAACGCTCAAACATCCACTGCGCTTTCTCTTGCTCACTCCAATTAAGCTTTGCCAGCGTCTTTGGCATGTGTTCGTTAATCATGCTTTCAATGCCATAACGATCGCCATTGGAGTCATCAATTTGCTCTAGCACCTTATTCAACCGTTCAACAAGGTAGTTGATTAATTTCCATTGATGATCGGCGTTAAGGCTTTGCATTGATTCAATGATCATGTTCAATTGAATTTCTGCTGAGTTGAAATAATCATGGCTTTCTCGCCAATCCCAGAGCTGTTCTCGCGGTAAGGCTTGGGTAACCAACTTTTTCAGCTCGCCATATACGGCTGGCTTTTCGCGTATTTCAATTTTTGTCAGCAGTGCATTCCATGTGTACTCATCTTCTTCTAGGTATTCGAGTAGCATCTCTACCATGGCCTCTTCACCAAGGCTTTGCAGGTGATTTTTTATGGTATCTCGTTCACTACTTTGGTTTAAAGCTTGTTCTTGGTCTTGTAGGCAAAGGGCAACCGCCACGCCGTGCTTGCACAACATTTGATATTGCGCCGCAGGGCAAGTACAAGTGCCAACCAGATCGCCAGTGAAATCGAGGCTCACTTGATAATTGAGGCTGCCTTTGACCTGTGCGGTCGCGGTGTTGCCAACAAGGTTAAGCTTGCGTACTGCACCACTGCGTGAAAGCAAGATGCCTTTTTGCAAAGTGCTTGTTTCACACAGTGTCGTCAATTCAGAAATGTCGATTTCACGAGTATTAGTTGCGTTCATTATATTATGGTTCCACCTACGCTTTGCTTTGTTCTATTTCGGATTCATCTAATTCCCACCTTCGTTATCTCAGAACCGAGGCGCGAGGTATCTGAGATCTCGCTTTTCACCACCGTCAAAAACGAGATTCCTGATAAGTTCGTCCCTCACTTTCTGGAATGACGAAAGGTTACTCAGCGATTGCTTTAGCTTGTTCTACTTGCACATTTTCTAAGTCGATTTCGCCGGAGAGCAATTTAGGAAGAAGTGTGTCGCGTAGCTCTGAAAGGCTCTTATTTTGTTCATTGTTAGCGACCATCTTTTCAAATAGAGGAGTAACAATCTCTTCAAACTTCGCCAATACATCAGAGTCCGGATGAGACACATTTGTTGAGTGTACAAAGTTACGATTTAGACTCGGTACTGCTGAGCCAGAGTTTAAGGACTTTAGATCTAGTGAACGGAGTAAGTGGTAAGCATAATATGGCCCACATGTTCTAAACTCTCGAACATAAAGCGTTGTATTTAGTGGCCAATACTTATCAAGAGAAAGATATACATTCCCGATCACGCCACTTCGCCCAGTTATGATACCCGGAGGCTCCATTTTGAACTCATTGTGGGTACCATGATAACCGCCCGCAGCATAGACAGGATATTCTCCGTCTTGGCGTTTAGATTTTGGTAAGTCGAATCCCCTGTGGAGTTCAAACAGCTTTGATAATTCACCAACACCCCATCCCTCAGGAATCAAACCCAACTCAGACTCAACTAGCTTTTCAGGGAAAAGCGACGCAGTAGCTGCATCCATCCCTTTTGCCTGTTCACCATTCATTTTTGCTTTTACAGGAGCAAAATCGACAAACCAAGATTTGAACAGCGTTTGCGCCATTTGCTCTAGGGTTTGGTTGATTTGGTTGTTGAGTTCAAGCTTATTGTTAACTGAAGACAATACATCAACAATCTTATTTTGTATGACTAATGGTGGCTTATTAAAAAAAATGCTCTTTAAAGAGCTTAATGGCTGACCAATGCCCGGCGTTCCGACTTGTGAGGCATTTTTTAATAGTTCATGCTTTCCCGTGGAGCTCTTAAAAAAGTAGTATAGGAACATAGGGTTAACTTGTTCCTCATCCACTTTTAGCTTCATTAAGCTTGAAGACAAGACATAGCGCTTATCTTCCTGAACAAAACCTACTTCTCCAATTGACCCTCTATGAGGAAACACCAGTTCATTTTTATAAACATTGCATGCTCCTAATGAATCAGCCTTATCTTCTGTTATATAAACAAAATCACCCTTAAACGTAGGGCCAGCTGTTACATTTGTTCCTCTTATTACAGGGATACCATCACTAACATAATTATCGCTTTTTAGCCTAGAGCCAAATGGTCCTATAGCAATAGAGCCCTTTTCATTTGCTTTAATCGACTCTATAGATACCTTAGCCCAGTTACTCCCCATAACCCAACGCCTCCAAGTTCTGGCGAATCGCTTTATCCAACTCTTGAGATTGATTCATTTGGCTGTATAGGGTTTGTGAAAGCTCGCTCATCTTGGTTTCAAACGGAATGCCATCATCTTCAACTTCCGCTGCGCCAACATAGCGGCCCGGAGTCAGCACAAAATCATTAGCCTTGATATCAGCAATGGTCGCTAATTTGCTAAAGCCTGCTTTATCTTCATACTTCTCTACTTTGCCATCACCACGCTCAATACGCGCTTTTAGTTCTGCTTCATCGCAGCGCCATGCATGGTATGTATCAGCAATTAGCGCGATATCGTCTTTAGTCAGTTCTTTATTGGTGCGGCTAATCATGGTGCCCATTTCACGGGCATCAATGAACAGCGTCTCTTTTTGGCGGTTACGGAAACCTTTAGTGGTGTTCTCGGTTTTGTCTTTCGTGATAAACCAAATACACACTGGGATTTGCGTCGTGAAGAACAGTTGCCCCGGCAGAGCAATCATACATTCAACACGGTCATTCTCGATTAGCTGCTGTCGGATCTCACCTTCGCCGGACGTGTTTGAACTCATAGACCCATTCGCCAAAACAAAACCTGCCGTGCCTGTTTCACTTAGCTTCGAGAGCATGTGCAAAATCCAACCGTAGTTGGCATTACCTGTTGGCGGTGTACGATAGCCAGCAAAGCGCGCATCATCGGTTAGCTCGGCCTCATTACGCCAACCTTTAAGGTTAAACGGTGGGTTCGCCATGATGTAATCGGCTTTTAAGTCTTTATGCTGGTCAGCAAAGAAGGTATCGGCTGCACGCTCACCTAAGTTGCCCGATAAACCACGAATGGCTAAGTTCATCTTCGCCAGTTTATAAGTAGTCGAGGTCAGCTCTTGGCCATAAATAGCGATGTCTTTGGTGCGCCCCTCATGCTCTTTAATGAACTTTAAAGACTGAACAAACATACCGCCGGAGCCACAAGCCGGATCGTAGATCTTACCTTGGTAGGGTTCGAGCATTTCAGCTAATAGTGTTACCACAGATTTAGGCGTAGAACTCGCCACCACCTTTGCCTTCGGTTGCTGCAAACTTACCTAGGAAGTATTCATAAACACGACCGACTAAATCTTCTTCGCTCATGTCGCATTCGTTCGCCAGCGTGTCGATGTTTTCAATGCTGTCGATAAGTGACGCCAGCTTTTTCACTTCCAAACCTTGGCGCGAGAAGTAGTTGTCTGGCAGGGCGTCTTTTAAGCTAGGGTTGTTTTTTTCGATAGTCGATAAAGCGGTATCGATGATGATAGCGATATCATCTTGCTTAGCGCGCGCTTTAACAAATGACCAACGCGCATCTTCTGGTAAAAAGAAGATGTTGTCTTGTTGGTAGAACTCTTTCATCTCAACAAAAGCGTCTTGCCCGTCGTCTATCATCTTCTGACGGCGTGCTTCAAACTTGTCGCTGATGAACTTTAAGAACACAAGGCTTAATACCACGTGTTTGTATTCAGATGACTCAACACTGCCACGCAGCTGATTAGCGGTATCCCAAAGGGTCTCTTCAAAGCCTTTGGTCGCTTTTTTAGTTTTTGAAGCGGGCTTAGCTTTTGAGGCAGTTTTCTTGTTAGCGGGTGCTTTTGCCATGTTCTTAATTACTCGAATAATGTAGGACTCTGCTTTCAAGCGCAGACTATTGAGGGCGATTATATATGAAATTGAATGAGTTGAATTGATAAAGCTCCGATTTTAGGCGCTTTTTACGTGCCTTAAGATAAGGAAATATCCAAATGATCGAGCATTTTAAAAAAGCCACAAAATTCGTTTAATCTTTATAAATAATTCAGTGGCTAGATTAGCAGCACTTAACAGTCTTGTAGGCACTCTGCATGAGCTTCACAACATTTGATTGATTACCCCAAGGTAAACATGCCTATCTCCGCACTTATAGGGGAGCTCGACTTTTACGTGACTAAATTTGGTGTAACCTTACGGCTATTTGATTTGCCATGATTGACTCTTGGGTTATCCCTTTTTCCAATTCAGATATTATGGACTCTAACTTAGGGGGGATAAGTTTTGAGACACGATCCCAGTTTTGGTATTGGTCTGCAAACAAGTCTGAACGACCATGTTTTTTGAGAGAACCCATAGATAAATTTGGTAGCAGCATATAAGTCGCTCCCGATGATAAAGCTAAAGAGATACCTTTAGGATCGGTATCAAACCAAGCTATAAGCTCTACGCCTGGAAAAGCCAACGCAATTTCTTTTGATATTACTCCCGTGTCCTTATCTCCTCGGTAAACAATAAGAGGATTAGATCCTATGTCGGTTTGTACTAATCTAAACTTAGAAAATGCTTCATAGTTTTCAACAATCACAACTTGGCTGTGCTCAATGCTCGTCAAATGACTTAGAGCTACCTCAATGTTCATGCCCTCTTGTAAGTCATATGATTTACCATTTATGTTCGTGGACAAAATCCCATAAACTTTAATGACCTTGTCTTTGACAGGGCTTGAGCTTAACTTCTCGTTTGGAAAGAACTGAGCCATATCCGTTCGAGAATCCGGGATAGAGTCAGTTAGAAGATCAAAGCCTGATTGCTCTTTGATCACCTTCCTAATTTGACGTATATCTCTAGGCGTCACCTGCAAATTTTCTCCTCTAGCGCTCCCAACACTAAAGTCGCGATGAAAAGTATCAAACACGCCACTCAGCGCTACACTGGCACCTTCATTAACCTTCGCAGGAGAGAAGAGTTGCTTTAACCTATTTAAATCACTACCCGTTATATCATCAATAATTCTACTCACAGTTTCCTCGCTATAGACACATCTTCTAAGTGAAGGTTGCCGTAACCTATATTGCTACCTTTTGCTAAATAGGTATAAGACCCGATAGGCTCAACGGTAAAGCCTTTGCTATCTTCGGGAAGCATTGAACTATGGAAATTAAGCACGCTAAATAGCCACACGTCTTTAGCGCAAGTGAGCTGGTCAAGATCTTCCGGTAAGTCACTATTGATTTGCTCGTAATACTCCAAAGCGGAAATGCTGGTTTTTCCCTTACCAATAAAGGCTTCAGCAAAAAAGGTATCGCAATGAGAATCAATGTCCGCTTCAATCAGCTCTTGTATTTCAACATCAAGAGTCAATTCTCGTCGCTCAGCTTCTTCAACAACCGGAAGCTCTTCTTGTTCTGCAGGCTGTGCCGTAATTTTTTCAACAATATCAGCCAATTCCGGCTCTTGGTCCATATCATCAGGATTTGGGTGATGCGCAAATTGTAACGGCTCTGAAAGCCAAAACATCGGTATACCATCGTGCTTTGCTACCTCATCAGGCAAAATCAAATCGTCACTTGGTGTCCAGTGTGGCTCTTGATCAATAAACCGATCAAAGGCATTGATCAGGTCCTTATCGCGTTCGCGGTTACGATACTTCAGCATCAAAGCTCGGAGTTGAATTAGGATAGATCCGAGCTCTTGTTGGCAACTACGAATCGCACTGTGCATTTCAGCACAAAACAAGGTGTTGAGCTCTGAGTTATCTCCAGCCATTTCACTCAACAACTTAAAAGAGAAAGCTTTCATGCCAGTAACAAGCTTTTCAGCTTGCTCTATAGCAACTTGGTTCTCTTTTTGTTTTTGAGCGAGCGTATGGCCATAGCCAAAATCATAACTGATACGGTTTCTTAAGCGACGACAAGACTCTTGCAAGTCCATTGTGATTTCATAAACCACACCTTCAAGGCTATTAAACCTATCCGCCTCTTGTTCTCTTTTGCCATTTAATTTAGCTTCCAGGTATTCTTGCGCTAAGCTCTGAATTTCTGGAATGCGCTCAGCATGTTGAGTCCCAAGAAATGAACTCGCTTCCGTTTCAAGGAAGTAGTTCATCAATGCTTCCATCTTAGGGTGCACGCGGTAGCCGCGGCTTGTCACGATAACAACACGGGCTTCTTTTAATTTACGTAGGTCATTGGCGTTTTCATGAGTCTCACGTATCGTGCCATTTTCAAAAACATGCGTTAATGTGTCCTTTGCTTGGCTGATTAAGCGAAGCATGTGGTTAACACCACCATGTTTCCCATTGTTTTGAGGGCTCATCAAAAGTCGAACTCCCCTTGGTTCTCGTTTGCTTTGTTAACTGTCTCAACGATCTTTTCATGCGTATCGATGAAATCGAGCACCTCGTAGACAAAGTCTAATTTTCCCGTCATCACATAGAGTTGGCGCTCTTTGTTTACTAAATGAGCCACCCCTTCTTTAACCAGAAATTCGACAACTACATTGAGTTTATCCGCTGCACTGTCACGCACTTTTTTCCGACTCACTTTTGGAAGTCGATAAATACTATCGAGTTTCTCCATCAAGCTAGGAGACGATTGGATTTGCGCACTCAGCACAGGCACATTTAACTCATCACCACCAACCATCACAGCTTCAACTTGAGCAGCCTCACTGACTGTCGCTACGAACTTAACCACAGGTCGAATGATACCGTGTACATTACTCATCAACGCGGTCACCTGACGACGATTGTGGTCGTCGATACTTTTATAGGTAACATAATAGGCGCTGGTTCTGCTCGTACATTGGAGCTCGCGCCCCATAAGAGTCAACGCTTGATTGATTTCTCGGCGTGTACGATCCTCTTTAAGCGTCTTGTAAGCTTCACGATCCGTTGCTGGGCAGATAAAGCTACCACTAAGTAGAGATTCTAAGACTTGTGATACTGGCTTCATGCTTCTACTCCTGTGCTAGTTTCAGCGGCTTTAGCTAACGCAAGTTTGCTTACTTTAGGTTTGTTGAAAATGTTCTTGTAAGGCGTTAAGTGATACAGATACTTAAATAAGTTGGCCGTACGATTATTGCCATCGGGTTGAGCCGCGATAACATTGAAGTTGTGTGCCCCCATCATTTTGAGCAGTTTGGCTTGGTTTTCTGCCGTCAGCTTACCAATCTCATCGGTTGGGTAAGTTATTGATAGTCGACTGGCTCCACGTTGTTGTGTCAGAAGTGCTAAATACAACATGGATTGAATGAGCAAGTTCGTACCATTACTGGCCAAATCACGCATATCTTTATCTGTTTTGGCCGTTTTACGCTGGTTGTTCTCGATGACTTCAAATTTGATGTCAAACAGCTCAGTAGGCTTCTTAACTTTCTCGGCACTAATATGGTACGTCAGTGTACTTAACGCATTGAAAAACTCTTTGCTTGGTAGCTCAGCCGATCCCGTTTTATCCCACTCTTCGTAAATCTCAGAGAAGTTAATAATATCTTGCCAACCTTGTAGTTTGGAAAGTGAACTCTCAACATTAATGTCAATAGAACCAACCACAGAGAACGTGTTATTGAGCTTTACTTGTTCAGAGATATTACGACCAAGTTTTTTAATCTCACGGTCGAAACCAAGTAGCCGATGCTTGAAGTCAACGAGCATACGCCCCATGTTAACTGCGCTTTCAATTGTTATGCTGGTCACCTGAGGAATGATGTCATTCATGATGATTTCTAGAATATCAATTCGCTTTGAGTCACTAGCAACAATATCCTCTGTAATGGCGTTTCGGCTGCTTTCATTCCAGAAACGATACAGCTCCCCGTCACCAAGGTTGAGAGTGATAGTTTCCATCTGTTGTATATCTTTTTTACGTAGCTTAGTAAGCCTCTCTAACTCCGGGAGTTTGCTCTCTACATAGCTCAAGAGTGAATTTAAATCGCCGTTATAATCGAGCGCTTCTTGGCTGCCTTCTTCGCCCTCAAACATCACATAGTTAGTTAGGCGAGAGATTGCACTGTCAGCTCGCTGTTTGTGGTTTCTCAAGATAGAGAGCTTCTCATCAAACTCTTTTTTGGTTCGATGAGCTTTGGCTCTCAACTCTTTCAGTTTAGTTTCAAAAGATTCAAACTCTTGATGCACCGTTTCAAGTTCTTTGACCTTAGTATTTCGATCGTCACGTCTCTTAGGATCATCCACTTCATAAACAGCAAGCCATATCTCGTATTCTTTGATTTTATGAGACTTCACTTTTAAATTTTTGATCTCATTATCAAGCAATTCAATTTCTTCTTTGTAGCGTTGATAGATTTCATGATCCGCACCAGCAGTTTTGGACACTGAGTTAAGTGAGTACAATCACTAATGAG
>NZ_JBFSUV010000076.1:0-10667 GCF_041467515.1 Vibrio sp. 10N.247.311.12 | reverse complement strand
ACCTCAGCCTTCCAAGCTGATGATGCGGGTTCGATTCCCGCTGCACGCTCCAACTTCTCCTTATGCTCCATGACGTGCTTTATTCCAGCGACACGCTATTCAAAAACTTTCTCCGTTAGTTAAATCCATAGTCATTAAATCTATACTGATTAAACTTATTTTGTTTAAGCTTAGATTGACCAACCAAAGCTATTAACTCCTTAATTCGCTTCGTATTTCTGACACCTATCCAAATCACACATTGCAGTTCAGCTTTTAATGATTTTCAAAATTGTTCCAATTTAATAATCTTGGTCAATATCTGCAAAAATCATTGTGTTAATGTGCGCGCATTAGCAACAACCCATAAATAATAAAAAATGTTTAAAAGCAATGAGTTAACAATTAGCATCGAAGCAATTAATGTCGCGCTAGCAAAAGTCGAAAATGCCAATAAAATTCAGCTAGATACATTGAAAGGTTATGTGAACAGCGAGCCTGAACAAGCTGTACTGGCTTTTCGATCGCTGAATGAAGCAGAATCAATCGACGACAAGTTTAAAAAGATCATGGCAGAGCTACCGCACCTGAGCGGCGAAGCACACCACCTGCTTGAAACTTCTATCTTGCTACAGTGACTATAAATAAAGATAAGCCTCAGCGAATCCCTCACAGCAAAGCGCTTTAGGTATAAGTTAAGACTTATCTTTAATTTTCTAGCCCTCATTGAATTTCTAATTCAACAAAGCGCTATTGATTAACGTCTAAAGCGTTAACGACTTCACCATACCCGCTTCAGCGTGACCAGGGATATTGCACGCTAACTCTACGTTATTATCACCATGAAAATGCCAAAGCATCTGCTTCGCTTTGCCCGGCTTAACCGTGACTGTACTGCCCGAGTCATGAGCGTGATTACCCATTTTTTTCATCATTTCACGATGCTCTAGCTGCTCTGAGGCAGAACCAATCGAGAATTCGTGATCAATCTTGCCTGTATTCATCACAACAAACTGCACTACGTCATTTGGCTCTATATCGACCTTGTTTTTAAATGTGATTTTCATATCATCACTTAGCAGCACATGAACCACTTTATCGGGCTTCGCGCCTTGAGCTGGCATCCCAACTTCTGACATACCTTCCATGTCCATCATTCCATCCATATTCATCATCTTTGAATGGTCCATCTTTCCACCCTTCATCATGCTGTGATCCATCTTCGAGTGGTCCATTTCTCCACTCTTCATCATCGAATGATCCATATTTGAGTGATCCATTTCAGCAAAAGCCGTTGCAGTAGTTAACGTCAGTGCAATCGCAATAAGTGTCTTTTTCATGATCGTTCCTTAGATTAATTCAGTTATTTATTTGTTAGTTTCACATGTTCATGTGGTACGCCCTTACCCACTCTGTTTTTGGTAGGTAAGGGCTAATAATCAATACGTTATTTGTTTGTCTCGTTTTGGCTATGCGTAATCTCACGCTGTTTCCAGAGCTTAAAGATTGCAGGCAACACCAGTAGGGTAAGCAATAATGCGGACGCCATTCCGCCTATCATCGGCGCTGCAATTCGCTGCATCACTTCAGAACCCGTTCCCTCGCCATACATAATTGGAATGAGGCCAATGATCACCGTAAGTACTGTCATCATCACTGGGCGAACACGCAGTCCTGCACCCTCACGAATCGCATCCGTTAAGTCTTCACTCTGAAGTGCTTGCTGGTTCTGCTCCGCATCCAATTTTTTGTAGTGCCATGCTTGATTTAGGTAGACCGACATAATGACGCCTATCTCAACAGCTACCCCGGCAAGGGCGATAAAGCCCACACCCACCGCAATCGAGAAGTTGTAATTGAGGACATGCATCAGCCATAGGCCACCAACCATCGCGAGTGGCAATGTCAGCATGATCATCATCACCTCACCGACACGGCGGAAGCTGAGGTAGAGCAATAACATGATGATGGCGATGGTAATTGGCACAACCACACTCAAACGCTCCTTCGCACGCTCCATGTATTCGTATTGACCAGACCACGCCAATGAATAACCAGCAGGTAAGACGATTTGATCTGTAACGACTGTTTGCGCCTCTGCAACATAAGAACCAAGGTCGCGACCTTCGATGTCAACGAACACCCAACCATTAGGACGCGCGTTCTCCGTCTTAATCATTGGTGGCCCATCTTCATAGCGAATATCTGCAACATCAGATAAAGCAATTCGCGCTCCATTTGGTGTCACTAACGGCAGGTTCTGCAACTTAACGACAGAATCACGATAGCTTTGTGGATAACGGACATTAATTGGGTAACGCTCTAGCCCCTCAACGGTTTCGCCTACATTCATGCCACCAACCGCAGTCGAGATAACCTGTTGCACTTCTTTAATGCTCAAGCCATATCGCGCAGCCGAGCGACGTTTAATGTCTATCGTCACATAACGACCGCCTGCAACACGCTCGGCGTAGACAGAAGCCGTGCCGCTCACGCTGTTGAGGATGGGTTCAAGTTGCGAACCAATATCTTCAATCACGCTCAGCTCTGGGCCAGCGATTTTGATTCCGATTGGGGTTTTGATACCGGTCGCTAACATGTCGATACGGGTTTTGATTGGCATAACCCACGCATTGGTTAAACCTGGGAATTGAATCAGATCATCAAACTCTTTACGCAGAGACTCAGTGGTGACACCGTCACGCCACTGATCTCGCGGTTTAAGCTGAATCACGGTTTCAATCATGGTTAACGGTGCAGGATCGGTTGCTGTCTCTGCTCGACCAATTTTGCCCCACGTGGTTTCGACTTCTGGAATGGTTTTGATGAGCTTGTTGGTTTGTTGCAACAACTCACGAGCCTTACCTATTGATATGCCCGGATACGTGGTTGGCATGTACATCAAATCCCCTTCGTCCAAAGGAGGGATGAACTCGCTACCAAGCTTACTGGTTGGGTAATAAGCAGACGCCATTAAGCCAAGTGCGATAACAATCATCACCTTTGGATATTTTAGGCTGAGGTTCAGAAGCGGTTTATACATCGCCACTAGGCTGCGGTTGACTGGGTTTTTGTGTTCAGGTAGCACGTTGCCGCGAATGAAGTAACCCATTAGCACAGGCACAAGCGTGATAGCCAAACCTGCCGCTGCCGCCATCGCATACGTCTTGGTAAAGGCAAGTGGCGAGAACATCTTGCCCTCTTGGCCTTCTAACGCGAACACAGGCACAAAGCTCAAGGTAATGATAATCAGAGAGAAGAACAGCGGTGCGCCAACTTCTTCTGCTGCCTTACCAATCACCAGCCAACGGTTTTTGTCAGTGAGCGGAGTCCGTTCAATGTGTTTATGAACGTTCTCGATCATCACGATGGCACCATCCACCATGGCGCCAATCGCAATCGCGATCCCGCCAAGAGACATGATGTTGGCGTTAATACCCTGCCAATGCATCACAATGAATGCGCCTAAGATACCAACAGGCAGACTTAGCGCGATAACCAGTGATGATCGGATATGGAACAAGAACAGCGCACACACGACGGCGACCACGATGAACTCTTCAGCCAGTTTCTTCCAGAGGTTTTCAACCGCAGAATCAATCAAAGTCGAACGGTCATAAGTCGCGACAATCTCGACACCATCAGGTAAGCCAGCTTGCAGTTCAGCGAGTTTGGATTTCACCGAGTCGATCACTTCACTGGCATTTTCACCAAAGCGCATCACAATAACACCGCCAACCGCTTCCCCCTCACCATTGAGTTCCGAGATACCACGACGCATTTGTGGGCCAAGGTTAATGTCAGCAATGTCACCTAATAGCAGCGGAGTACCTTTGTCTGTCACCTTTAATGGCAGAGATTGAATGTCTTCGATGCTTGTCAGGTAACCTGTGGTACGAACCATGTGCTCGGCTTCAGCAATCTCGACAACAGACGCACCTGTTTCTTGATTACCATCTTGGATTGCCTTATTGACCTGTTGAAGTGTTAGGTCATATGCACGTAACTTGGCAGGATCAATCTGTACTTGGTACTGCTTCACCATGCCGCCAACGGTCGCCACTTCAGACACGCCTTCTACGGTTTGCAATTCATACTTCAAGAACCAATCTTGCAAACTACGAAGTTCCGCTAAGTCGTGCTGACCAGTTTTATCTTGCAACACGTAGCTGTAAACCCAGCCCACACCGGTTGCATCTGGCCCTAGTGTTGGCTTGGCACTCGATGGCAAGTTAGGTGCAACTTGGCTTAAGTACTCCAACACTCGTGAACGCGCCCAGTACATATCGGTATCGTCATTGAAGATGATATAGACATAGGAATCACCAAAGAACGAGTAGCCACGAACTGTTTCAGCACCCGGTACAGCTAACATGGCGGTGGTCAATGGATAGGTCACCTGATCCTCGACCACCTGTGGGGCTTGACCCGGATAACTGGTTTTGATGATTACCTGAACATCTGACAAATCAGGAATGGCATCGACAGGTGTATTTTTAACGCTGTATAAACCGCCAAATACGATGGCGACAGTGGCAACCAGCACTAAGAAACGGTTGCTAATAGACCAGCGAATAATTGCATTGATCATAGTTCGCCCTCACCCGTGCTATTCGTCGGTTCGAGAGATTTGAGCACATAATCAGAACCTTGCTTCGCCACTAGAAACCGAATGGTTTGACCCTCGGCAAACTCAGATAAATCAAGGTCATCACTGGCTTGGAAATTCATTTCACCCGCTTTCCAATTCCACTCAGGGACAGGCTGATGTTTTACGGTGATCATGCCAAAATCTGCCATCAACATGGTGATGTCACCCGTCACCCAAACTTCGCCAGCCATCTTGTGTTTGTTGACCTTGTAATCCACAACCTCGTACTGCCCTGACTCTGTCTTTCTCATCTCAAAATCAATCGCCTTACCACGTTGCACGTCACTCATGTCCAAGCCTTCCGCAAAGGTGAAATTCATCACCATGCCCGGCCAATCCCATTCAGGAACAGGCTGATGGTTAATCGTCACCATGCGGCTGCCTTGCATAACATCGGAAACTTCACCGTTCGCCCACACCGTTTCAGACTCTTCTTCAACGCCATTAATACGTGACAGATCAGCAGATTGGCTCGATTCAGAATCCAACATGAAGTGCGCAGAAGTGACAATGTTCTCACCTTGCTCTAGCCCTTGAAGCACCTCTATTTTTTCGCCAGCTTCACGACCAACCTCAATACGAGCAGAACGATACTTGCCAGAACCTTCTGACATTACCACTCGAGTCATACCACCGGAGTGAATCACCGAAGATCTTGGGATAGTAAGAACGGCTTCATCACTGATGGGTTTCAACGCAATATTGGCGAACATATTTGGCTTAAGCTCGCCATTTGGATTGGAGAACTTCAAACGAACGCGCAAGGTTCGAGTTTTTGGGTCAAGGATTGGGTACACGTAATCGACATTACCCAACCACTCTTTGCCGGGAATGGCATCTAGCGTCATCACCGCATTGCTGCCTGACGAGATCCAGTGCGCTTGACGCTCAAACACCTCAGCATCAACCCATACTTCGCCTAATGGGCCAGCACTGATCACTGCTTGTGCAGGCGAAAGGTAACCACCCTCTCGAATATTCAGGCTAGCGATGACACCATCCGCAGGCGCTTTGATTTCGATGGTTTGCGAGGCTTTCCCTTTACGAGCGATGGATCGTATCTGCGCTTTATCTACACCTAGGGTGACCAAGCGTTCAGTAGAGCCCTTGACCAATCCTTTACGACCTGTTTTATAAGCACTCAATAACTCTTCTTGTGCCTTTACAAGTTCTGGCGAGTAAAGCGTGAACAGTACGTCACCTTTATTCACTTTCTCGCCGACAGCGTTGATATAAAGCTTCTCAACCCAGCCAGCTGCTCTTACGTTGGTTTGCCACAATGTACTTTCATCGAACGCCACATAACCGACGGTTTCGATACGAGGAGACAGCGCTTCGAAGTTAACTTTCGCTGTTTTAACTCCCAGATTATTTTCTACCGACGAATCAATGAACACGGTACCGGGCTCATCTTTAACACCACTTGAGTCATCCGCGTAAACAGGGATTAAATCCATCCCCATAGGTGACTGACCCGGCTTGTCTCGCTGATAATTTGGGTCCATCGGAGCCACCCAATACAGAGGTTCATCCTTGGCCTGTTTACTGACATCTGCGCCTGTACTCGTTGCCATTGCTGACATGTCATGTGCTGGATTAATTAGAAAATGGTTCACACCAAAACCCAATGCACCACCGACCAATAAAGCGATTGTTGCTACTTTTACTGTACTCATTGTCTATTCCCTTATTGATTGGCTGTGTGTTTAGTTGCGCTTGAGTTGAGTTGTGGTTGGTTTACTTGGTATTCAAAGCCACTGACTAACGCCGCCAGTTTGCTGTTAACGATGTTGAGATCGGTGATCAAACGTTGTTGCTCTAACTTAAGCGCCAGCTCATCGGTCGTTGCTAAAATGACATCGTTAAACTGAGCGGTATTGTTTTGATAGCCCCTTTCAACCGCGCTGATTCGTGCTGCGGTTTGAGGAAGCAAGGACGTTTGATAGCGATCTAATCGCTGGATCAGATTTGATCTGTCCACCAGCAATGCGTTCACTTGCGCGTTCATTTGGGAAAGTAAGGTGTCTTTTTGAGATTTAGCCGCACCAACTTGATACTGAGCAGCCGATAAGTTTTTATCTTGTCGGCTCCCTGTAAACAGCGGGATGTCGACTGTCAGATAAGCACTCACCAGATCAGAAGCTGGTTCACCCGCCATGTTATTGGCTTGACGGTGTGCATACATCACTTCCACCCCAAACTGCGGGGTATAAGCTTGCTCGGCTAACTCAACCTGAGTTTGATTGGAGGAAATACTGACATCGGAGATCTTAACCAAAGGATGGTCAGTCAGTAGCTGGTAGTGCTTAGTTGAATCGATATTGGTCGCTAATTTGCTTTCCAACAACGACCAATCGATTTGGTTAGTTGCACTCAGTGTTCCCTGAGAATCAAGAACCTGAGAGCCTAGCCAATCAGAACCCAACCATTCAGAAAGCTGAGAGATTAAACGGCGCTGAACCTGCTGGTTTGCCTGTAGTTTCTCATCAAGCTTGCTCACTTGAAGCTGAGCATTAAGCAGATCTTGCGCTTCACTTTTACCAATCGAGTAATTGGTTTGTACATAGTTTTCAAGCTCAACCAACAAACGACGATTTTGACGAATCACCGACTCAGCCTTTTGCTGATAACCTAACTCAAGCCAAAGCTGCGTCATGCTATTCGCAACCGTCAATTCTCTTGCTTGCACCTGCAAAGCTAAAGCATCTGCCTGTTGGCCTGCCTTTTTCTGTTGGAGGTTAAGCGTATCGCCACGCTCAAACTGCTGCATCAACCCTACCGATATATTAGTCATCGGGTCTTCGTCGAATTGAAAACTATCGACAGGCAAACCGCCAAATCCGACTTTTAATTTAGGATCCATTAAGGTTGAGCTGGCAATGCCCGTTTCTCGCATCGCTTGAGACTGAGCAAAGTACTGTTTGCGATTTCCATCTTCGCTTAAAGCAATCTCAATCAGTGTATTGAGTTACTGCGTCGAGCTTGCTTGGTCATGTGCTGAAATGTGTTGAGCATTTGAAGCTGACGCCGTGGTAGCCGCGAGCGTAGCACTTGAAAACAAGGCCATAGGCAAGGTAGCAGCAACCACTAAGCTCGTGTTCATGACAAACACAGAGGTTGTTGGTTTCATATTCACAATGAATGTCCATATCTAACGCTAATTAGCGCATAAAAAAGAATGGCTTATCAGATTTATCTAACTGATAGAGCTGTATTTTTAGATATAGATTTATGCGGAAGGTGGGCGTAGCAAAGATTGAGCGCGTGCGACTTTCTGGCCAATCGTGACCGATTGAAAACGAGCTAATGAAAAGGAAAGTTGATCAACGGCTTGAACAGCCTGAATTGGATAGGGACTTGCAGAACACATTGAGGCACAGCAATCGACACTCGAACAATGGTTACCCATCATCGGACTGCCGTCTTCGCTCATTGAAGACATATCGCATTGAGCCATCAAAGCATGGGCACTCATGTTAGAGTCTTCAGCGTGTACTTCTTCACTCATCACATGACACCCTGCCATTGAATCATTAACCGAAGTATCGCTGTGGTAACAAGCCGACTTGCTCGACCCCATTTCCATCATCATTACTTCAGTCATCAAGGCTGAGGAGCTTGAGGCATAGCTAGACATCAACATCGCAATGATGCTGAAAACAATAATCCAAGTTTTTCGGAATGTGTTTGTCATAGTTTACCTTTGAATTTACAACGCAACTATAAACGTTCCCCTTAGGGTAAGGTCAATGCCATTGTGCCGATATTTACCTGACCGTTGAAAAAGTATTCATCCTCTCTTTCATCAAAATGAGATAATTCTTCGACTTTGCAGTTTTTTCTTTAAAAATTATCCAATTAGCTAGCGAAACCTCTATCTGTGTATTTTACTTAAAATAGTGCAACCACGATTCACGGATGAGAAAAATGGCTAACAAAAAAAACGTCGAAGCAAACAAGAAAAATACAGAAATCAAAAATAAGAAAAGTAACGAGCTAGAACAAAAGAAACCAACACAAAAAAAGAAGCTCAGACTGCATTCACACCTAAAAGTTAATATCCCACTTTTTCAATCACTCATGATGATACTGCCATCATTGGCTAAACACGCGTCTGCCCAGGGTGCAGACAGCTCGGGCGATACCGTAGATCAGCTACCCGTAAATAACGTGACAGAAAAAGATGTCAGCGACGACCATGGAAAAACAGACTCATCAGCGGTTACTCATCAAGAGGCTCAAAAGAGCGACAGCGACGTAAACTCGACCTTAAGTGCAAGCCACGATCCCCATGGCTCGAGCTCTAACTTGGTTCCTTCTCATCATTTGTCGACGCTTTCTCACCCGCAAGTCCATTACATTCCTTCGGTATCGATGCCGACCATCTCCTCAGGAAGTAACGGTCAGCCGACTCATTCGAATGCGCCTACAACGCCCGCTTTGCCCGTTACCTTCATGCCAGAAGTCATAAAAGGTACGTACGGAGAGCTTCATGTTGATGCAAATGGTCAATACACATTCGTATTGAATCCAAATTCTCCTCAATACATCCTGTTAAATCAGCACCAACCAGGTACTGACCATTTTGCGTTACATCTATCTAATGGCTCGAGCATCATTGTCCAGATACCAGTAACAGGTAAGCAAGACACGCCAAATATTTCTGGAGACTTAACAGGTGTGGTAACAGAAGATCACAATATTGATTCACAAGGCTTGTTACATGCGAACGGCAAAATCGATGTCATAGACCCTGACCAAAATGAAAGTTCGGTTACGCCGGAAGTTATCTCAGGTAAATATGGTTCATTAACTATCGATGCTGATGGACATTGGCAGTATCAAGTTGATAACTCGCTCTCTAATGTTCAAGCTTTAACCGCAGCCACTTCACTGCATGAAAGTTTCACAATTCACACCAAAGATGGCACACCGCAAACGATCGATATGACGATCGGCGGGAACGACGACAACGCCGTTATCACAGGTGTGGATGCTGGCACGTTAACTGAAGATTTAACGACACAAGTTCAAGGGCAGCTTTCGGTAACAGATTCAGATCTTGGAGAAGATCATTTTCAGGCATCACAAGTAACTAGCAATTTCGGTACGCTAAGCATCACCAAAGACGGTGCGTGGACATACAGTTTAGACAACAATAACCCAGTAGTTCAAAGACTTGGCCAAGGTTCAACTGCGACAGACATCGTCACTGTTCACTCAGCTGATGGTACAGCGCATCAAGTTACGGTTACGATCAATGGCACCAACGACCATGCAGTAATCACGAGTAGTACAGCAAATTCACCAAGTTCGTTTTTCGCTATCGGGACAAGTAATGGCTCAAGCCAAGTTACTGAAGATAAAGACCTAACGGTTTCAGGCCAACTCAACATCACCGATATCGACTCAAAAGAGGCGCATTTTTCTAATTCCGACCTCAAGGGGACACTGGGTACTTTACACCTTAAAGACAATGGCGATTGGAGCTACGACCTAGATAATAAAAACCCAAAAGTTCAGGCTCTTGGTCAAGGCTCTGCGACAACAGACATCATAACCATCCACTCCGCCGACGGCACTCCTCATCAAATTGCAATTACCGTTAACGGCACCAATGATAAAGCCGTGATAAGCGGAACCAGTGCTGGAGTGGTAACCGAAGAGTCCCAACTTCAGACCTCGGGCACACTTGCGGTAACGGATGTGGATACTGGCGAGGCACACTTCGCTACTTCATCCACAGGAAGTACCGATATTGCAGGCTCGTTTGGTACGCTTCATCTGACCGATACTGGTTCTTGGACGTACGATCTTGATAATAAAAACCCTGCCGTTCAAGCATTAGGTAAAGGAGCAACCGCTACCGACACCATCACGGTTCAATCTGCTGATGGCACGCCGCATCAAGTGACTATCACAGTAAATGGCACTAATGACACCGCTACTGTCAGCAGTGCGACCGTTGCTATCGATGAGACCGACAAAGCGGTAACCACATCAGGCACGCTAACCAGTACTGACGTGGATAATCCAG
>NZ_JBFSUV010000075.1:0-11508 GCF_041467515.1 Vibrio sp. 10N.247.311.12 | reverse complement strand
AAACCGGCAACCGTTAATAGCGGTTCTAGGGTTCAAATCCCTATCCCTCCACCACCATTAGAAAGCCCGCTGAGAAATCAGCGGGCTTTTTTCTTATCTGCGATATACATAAATAAAAGGGGAAGGGCACTGACGTGCTCTTCCCTTTTTTGTATTTAAAACAATGACGACTAGTCCGCTAAATATTTCCCTTCTGCAACTTGCCAGAACGCTCGAATTAGAGGGTTATCTAGCTGTGCTCGCTTACAACATACGCCTAACTCAAATGGCTTGATAGGTTCTATCTTTAAGCGGCTAACTTTATCTCTTACTGGACTGTTGTTTATGACCACATCAGGTGCGATGCCAACTCCACATCCTAATGCCACCATACTTACAATCGCCTCATGGCCAGAAACTTGCGCGTATATGTTGGGTTTTATCTTCATCTTTTTAAACCATGCATTGGCTCGTTCACGCGCTGTTCCTGCTTCTGGGATGATAAAGGGCACTTCATTCCAGTTTGGCTTATCGGATTGCAGTTGTTGGCTAAAGCTACTCACACCAGATGGAATGATGACTGACAGTGGAATATCGCTGATGGTTTCGAATTCTAACCTTGAAGGAAGGATGTCTGGCTTTGCTGAAATCGCGATATCCGCTTCATCGTTTAAGATCTTGTCGATGGATTGAGCTGGATCACCAGTAGAGAGCTTAAATTCAATATACGGATGAATAGCCCTAAATTCGGTTATGAGTTCAGGTAGGTGACTGTAGCTAGCCGTTACTGAACAAAATATACGGATCTCACCTTTAAGTTCTTGCTCTCCGCCCTTCAGGTGAAGGTTATATTGCTGCCACTCTCCCACGATGCTCAATGCTACAGGCAATAGGTGTTTTCCTGCTGGGGTAAGATCAACACTGCGGTTGTCTCTGATTAGCAGTTCTTGTCCTGTTTCCTCTTCAAGCTTTTGTATCTGACGGCTCAGCGCTGAAGGACTGACGTGCATAGCAGCAGCGGTTTTGCTGAAACTCTTGCTGTCGCATAAATGTATAAATAATTGTAGAGATTTTATGTTCATGTTCTGCGATCGTTTCCATGTTGCATTTATTGCAATAACTAATTGTGAATATATCACTTTCAGCAACGGAGTGTCTGTTTTAGTATGAAGTCATTCGATAGAGAGATATCGACCTTACGGACTTATTTTTAAAGGAGTGCCCTAGAATGGCTAACTATTTCAATACATTAAACCTTCGTGAACAACTAGACCAATTAGGTCGTTGCCGCTTTATGGATCGTGAAGAATTCGCGACAGAAGCTGAATACCTTGAAGGTAAGAAAATCGTAATTGTTGGTTGTGGTGCTCAAGGCCTAAACCAAGGTCTAAATATGCGTGATTCTGGTCTAGACGTATCTTACGCTCTACGCCAAGCGGCAATTGATGAAAAGCGTCAATCATTCAAAAATGCTGATGAAAACGGCTTTGTTGTGGGTAGCTACGAAACGCTAATCCCTCAAGCAGACCTAGTAATCAACCTTACTCCTGATAAGCAACACACAAACGTTGTTGAAACAGTAATGCCTCTAATGAAGCAAGGCGCTGCTCTTGGTTACTCTCACGGCTTCAACGTTGTGGAAGAAGGCATGCAATTACGTGCTGACCTTACTGTAGTAATGGTTGCACCTAAGTGTCCAGGCTCTGAAGTTCGCGAAGAGTACAAACGTGGCTTCGGTGTACCAACACTTATCGCTGTTCACCCAGAAAACGACCCTAAAGGCGAAGGTTGGGATATCGCTAAAGCTTGGGCTGCAGGTACTGGTGGTCACCGTGCAGGTTGCCTAGAGTCTTCTTTCGTAGCAGAAGTTAAATCTGACCTGATGGGTGAGCAAACTATCCTTTGTGGCATGCTACAAGCGGGTTCTATCGTATCTTACGAGAAGATGATTGCTGATGGCATCGAACCTGGCTACGCAGGCAAGCTTCTACAATACGGTTGGGAAACGATTACTGAAGCACTTAAGTTTGGTGGCGTAACTCACATGATGGATCGCCTATCTAACCCGGCTAAAGTTAAAGCGTTTGAGCTTTCTGAAGAGCTTAAAGACCTAATGCGTCCGCTTTACAACAAGCACATGGATGACATCATCTCTGGTCACTTCTCTAGCACAATGATGGCTGACTGGGCGAACGATGACGTGAACCTACTAGGCTGGCGTGAAGAGACAGGCGAAACTGCATTCGAAAACTACCCAGCTTCTGACGTAGAAATCTCAGAGCAAGAGTACTTCGACAACGGTATCCTAATGGTTGCTATGGTTCGTGCCGGTGTTGAGCTAGCATTCGAAGCTATGACGGCATCAGGCATCATTGATGAGTCTGCTTACTACGAATCTCTACATGAGCTTCCACTAATCGCAAACACAGTTGCTCGTAAGCGTCTTTACGAAATGAACGTTGTAATCTCAGATACTGCTGAGTACGGTAACTACCTATTCGCTAACGTAGCAACACCGTTACTACGTGAGAAGTTCATGCCTTCAGTAGCAACTGACGTAATCGGCCGCGGTCTAGGTGAAACATCTAACCAAGTTGATAACGCTAAGCTAATTGAAGTAAACGAAGCTATCCGTAACCACCCTGTAGAGTACATTGGTGAAGAGCTACGTAGCTACATGAGCGACATGAAGCGCATCGCTGTAGGCGGTTAATTAGTCGCTTAGATACTGATAAATTTGCAGAAAAAGCGAAGCAGTATCACTAACTCCTTACAGGTTGGAGTTATAAATAAGCAACACAACATCTAATGAAAAGGCTTGGTCGCCGTTGACCAAGCCTTTTTGCTTTTAGTAACAAAGTCTTAAAAATCAATCAAATGAACATTGTTTGATCAGTCTTTGTCGACTTTCAGTTCTTGATTGATCTTCAGAAATACAAAAGGGTTGGTGCTTTCACACCAACCCTTTCAGTTTTCTTGCTTTACGCTTACTTGTCGGCAATCTTTGCTTCTAAGTCCGTTAGCTTTTGTTCCATTTCAGTCAGCTTTTGGCGAGTGCGCAGTAGTACTTGTGTTTGAACATCAAATTCTTCACGGCTTACAACGTCTAGCTTGTTCAGTTGGCCTTGGATAACCTGACGAACTTTTTGATCTACGTCTGAACCAAGCTCTTTTACTGGTTGAGGCATAGAATCGTGGATCTGCTTAGCAATTTGCTCTAGTTTTTTTGGATCAAACATATCAATTAAAACTCCTGAATATTTATCACTATTCTATTTAATCACATCAAAGATGTCGCCTATGGCGTACAAAAAAAGGCCACCGAAGTAGCCTTTTTATTGTTAATACGACAGGGAAATTACTTATTGTTAGCTAATTCTCTGTGCGCCGCTTTTGCTTCATCAACACGGGCCAGCTTCTCGAGATCTTTATCTTCGAGGAAAACTGGAATTGGTTTATGTTTTTCGGCTAAGTAGCTATAAATCACCGGCAGAACAAACAGCGTAAACAGCGTACCAATCGCCAGACCAGCAACGATAACAATACCGATACTAAAGCGCTGAGCTGCACCTGCACCCGTGGCGTACATCAATGGGATCAGGCCTGCAATCATCGCCGCTGTTGTCATTAGGATTGGACGTAGACGTACCCTTGCCGCCTCCATAACCGCCTCTTTGCGTGATAATTTATTATGCAGCTGCTCTTCTTTTGCTACCTCACAGATCAAGATACCGTGCTTGGTAATCAGACCAACCAAGGTAATCAGCCCCACTTGCGAGTAGATGTTCATCGTCGCTGCGCCCCAAGCGAGCGCAATCAATGCACCACATATTGCGAGTGGCACCGACACCATGATAACCAATGGATCTTTTAACGACTCAAATTGAATCGCCAGAACCAAGAAGATGATCGCCAGTGCTAAACCGAACGTCACATACAGTGCGCTGCCTTCTGTTACAAACTGACGCGACTCACCCATGTAGTCATGGTTATAGCCTGCAGGTAATTTGGTTTGGGCAATGTTTTCAAACCAGTTTACCGCATCACCCATCGCCGCGCCCGGCATAGGAACCGCACCGACCGTCGCTGAGTTCAACTGGTTGAAGTGAGGAAGAGAGCGAGGCTCTGCCACCACATCAATTGTTACCAAGCTACCGAGAGGAACAGCATCACCATTGCTGGCTCGAACGTAGTAATGATTCATTGACTCTGGGTTTAAGCGGAACTTACGCTCAACCTGAGGGATCACTTCATAAGAACGACCGTTGAGGTCAATACGGTTAACGTAACCATCCGACATCATGGTGCTTAGGGTGACACCGATATCTTGCATCGTTACCCCATAAGCGCCCGCCATATCTTTATCAATTTGAATCTTCATCGTTGCTGAATCGTAGTTCAAATCAAGGTCAGAGTAGACAAAGAGAGGGCTATCTTTCACATCCGTTAAAATATCGGTTGCGATAGCGAATAAGCTCTCAAAGCTGCTTGGTGTGGTAATCACAAACTGGAGTGGTAGACCAGAACCGGCACCCGGCAACTCTGGCATTTGGAACGCGGTTACTGCCATGCCTGGGATATCTTGTAGCAATCCACTGATACGGTTCGTTACCTCAGATTGGCTAGCCGTGCGCTCACTCCATGGCACCATTGAGGCAATACCAAATGCTTGGTTTGAGTTTGGTACACCAGTGAAGGATTGAGCGTATTGGATTTCAGGCTGGGTCACCAAGATACCGCTCACGTCATCCATCGTGTTACTTAGGTAGTCTAGGTTAGCCGTTGATTGACCAGTACCAATCATCATCACCACCCCTTTATCTTCTGCAGGGGCAAGTTCACTTGGGATGAATTTAAACAGCATCGGCAAGCTTAAAAATACAATGACCGCAAAGCCAATGATAACCGGACGATGATCCATGATCGCATGCAGCATCTTAGAGTAACGGCCTGTCATACGATCAAGTACGCTGTGTACCTTCAGTTCAAACTTACTCGGCTGTGCATTTTCTTTTAGCAGCTTTGAACACATCATTGGAGACAGTGTTAAAGCGATGATTCCAGAAACAAATACCGCGCCAGCGAGGGTTAATGCGAACTCTTTAAACAGCGAGCCTGTGATACCACCCATCATTGCGATAGGGGCATAAACCGCGCCCAATGTCAGTGTCATTGCAATAACCGGTACTGCAATTTCACGGGTACCAATGATGGCAGCCCTGAAAGGAGATTCCCCCAATTTGACGTGTCGATCGACGTTTTCCAGTACTACTATTGCATCATCAACCACTAGACCGATTGCTAATACCATCGCCAGTAGCGTCATTAAGTTCCATGAGAAACCCATGACTTGCATCACCATCGCAACACCAACCAGCGATAAAGGGATGGTTACGATAGGAATGATAACCGCACGCAATGAGCCTAAGAATAGCGTGATAACCACTAATACAATCAGCGCGGCTTCAACAATCGTGTGTATAACCTCTTGAATGGATTCATTAATCGCAATGGTTGAGTCATACATGATATTCATGCTGATATTGCTTGGTAGGTTTCGCTCCAACTCAGGATACAGCTGCATAACATCAGCAGCAATGTTGATCGGGTTAGCACTTGGCGCTGCATTGATGGCGGTTACAACCGTTTGTTTGCCATTAGCACTTGCGCGAACCACATCGTGGCTTTTTTCTAGTGAAACCTTAGCAATATCACCTAAGCGAACAATAGAACCGCCATTTTGACTGGTTTTGACCACCAACCTTTCTAATTCATCGGTATTGGTTACTTGGGTATTGGCACTGCCGTTGTACAGCATAAACTCACCAATTGCTTGGCCAGTTGCTGATTGGTAGTTGTTTGCATTAAGCACCGTCATCACGTCAGTGGCTGTCAGGTTTAATGCTGCCATTTTGGAAGGATCAAGCCATACACGTAATGCGTATTTGATCCCGCCGTACAAGTCGACCTTTGATACGCCATTAACGGTAAACAGTTGTGGGTTAACCACTCGCTCAAGGTAGTCGGTAATTTGGCTTGCAGAGAGTTCATCACTCGTAAAACCAATGTAGAGTACCGCCGTTGTTGAACCGGTAGACATAGTTACGGTTGGATCTTCGGCTTCTTTAGGAAGCTGAGAACGTACCGAGTTAGTCTTGGCCAGTATGTCAGACAGCGCGGCATTCGGGTCGGTATTGAGCTTCATATTGACCGTAATAGTCGAGCTACCGAGTACGGACTGCGACGTCATATAATCAATATTATCGGCTTGAGCGATCGCTTGTTCTAATGGCTGAGTTATAAAGCCTTGGATCAGATCGGCACTGGCACCGTAATAGCTCGTCGTGACCGTCACGATCGTATTTGTCATGTCTGGGTATTCACGAACCTGCATTTTGAAGATTGCTTGGAAGCCAAGCAATGCGATCAAAAAGCTGATTGAAATAGCCAGAACTGGACGTTTAATAAAAACATCAGTAAAGCGCATGATTCCTCCAATTACAGCATTGGTGTTTCAGCTGGCGGCGTCGTTGCATCACTTTCTACAACTCGAACTTTAGCATTGTTACTTAAACGAACTTGACCCGTTGTCACGACAACATCGCCAGGCTCTACGCCTTCCAGTATGTGAGCAATACTTTCTGTACGTTCACCTACTTTCACCACTTGTTGTTTCACACGCTGCACACCATCTTCTTCACGTAAAATATAAACATTGTCACCGTAAAGTGTGAAAGTGATGGCCGTCTGAGGCAGTGTCACTTGGTTTGCTAGTTTAGGTAGAATGATGTTAGCGCGCGCAAACATACCGCTACGTAACTTACCATCGTTGTTTGGGATATCGGCTTGTACTTGGATAAGACCACTTTGGATGCTAACCGCAGGCTCAATGGCACTAATAGAACCTTTAAACGGTTTTTCTGGGTATGCATCAACGAAGATGTCGATCGCCTGACCAACCTCAATACGAGAGATGTCATTTTGAGAAATAGTGAAGCGTAGGCGCATAACACTGGTGTCTTCTAGGCGAACGATGTCAGTGCCAGATTGTAGGTATTGGCCTAGATACACATTACGAATACCGACAGTGCCGTCAAACGGAGCGCGGATCTCGCGACGGGCAATCGATGCTTTAAGGCTTTCAATATCAGCCGCTAACGATAAGAAATTAGCTTCTGCTTCATCGAAGGCTTCCTTAGAGATAGAGCCTTTCTTGAATAGCCCTTGGTAGCGCTTGTATTTAGCTTCAGCAGCCGGTAAGCGTGCCTCAGAGCTTTTTAGATTGGCTTTCTCTACATCAGAATCAAGGCGGATCAGTTGTTGGTCATTTTTAACCTCAGTACCTGATTCGAAAGAAATTTGATCGATAACACCGCTGGTTTCGTTCGCTAGTGTCACACCTTGGTTAGGTTCGATGAAGCCGATAGCTTCAATCACTGGAACCCAGTCGATCGGCTGAACTTCAGTTACCGTTACTGGAAACTCTGGTTCAGGGCGGTTGGCCATATACTCAGCAATTTTTTGTTGTTTGAACATGTTAAACCCAATAACGCTGCCGAAAAGTAGTACAGCGATGAGTAACATGAAGAAAGTCCACTTTTTCATTATGGTCAAAACTCCGATCTAGTGTTTAATTATTGCGTCCCAACTGGCTTCGATTGCAGATTCTAGTTCTGCCTCATCAAGTTGGTAAAATCCTAAAGAATGCTTGCGTGCTAGAGAAACACTAGCCGCCAAGCTCAATCCACCTAATACTTCATTGTTAAGTGGTTTAAACAATCCTTGTTCTTTCCCCTCATTAAATAGCAGCTCAACTTGGGCAAACATTTTACGTTCTAGTTCCCTGAAGTTTAGGCTATTTGTGATGGGTAGAGAGTCATACTGAACCCGATTTTTTATTGCGGCTAAATTCGTTCCTGCTAAGTTCCATATGTTCAACCACATAGTACGGTAGCGTTGTTTAATTGGATCCGAATCATTAACCCCTTGTTGAACAGCATCAGCTACTCTTTGAGTCACGAGCATTCGAACATCTTCTATCAAATGCTCTTTATCATCGAAGTAGCGATAGATAGTGCCTGCAGCCACTCCCGCTTCTTTGGCTAATTTTTGCATTGAAAGGCCTTGGAAACCGACCTCTGCAATTAGCTTTTCAGCTGCAGAAAGTATTTGCTGGCGTTTATCCCGAGGTGCATGAGTTGTCATATTTCAACCACCAATGAATGAACGTTCATTCATTATAGCCTAATAACCACACACATGTGCAACAAAGTTTTACATAGTCAGCGTAAAAATCTTGTATAAGAGAACGTAGCATTCGTGCTGTTGCAGCATTATTATAGGCGCGCAATTGAATTCGCCCCTCTAGACCAAACTGAGAATCAAATGAAACTGAACCCAAGACAAGATGAAGCCGTGAAATATGTTTCGGGCCCCTGCTTAGTATTAGCGGGCGCTGGATCCGGTAAAACACGTGTTATCACCAATAAAATTGCTTATCTGGTTCAGGAATGTGGCTATAAGGCGCGTAATATTGCGGCGGTGACCTTTACTAATAAAGCGGCACGCGAGATGAAAGAGCGTGTTGGGCAAACTCTAGGTAAGGGCGAATCGAAAGGGCTGATTGTTTCGACTTTTCATACCATGGGCTTAACCATCATTCGCCGTGAATACAAAGCGCTGGGTTTGAAAGCGGGTTTCTCTCTGTTTGATGACCAAGACCAGTTAGCTTTGTTAAAAGAGTTAACAGAGAGACAGATCGATGGTGATAAGGATTTGCTACGCGCTTTAATGAGCACCATTTCGAATTGGAAAAATGACATGCTGACGCCAGATCAGGCGAAAGCACGTGCTCAAGGCGAACAAGAGCAGTTGTTTGCATTCTGTTTTGAGATGTACCAGAAACAGATGAAGGCATACAACGCACTCGATTTTGATGATCTGATCGCGATGCCTGTATTACTACTGAAAACCAATCAAGAGGTGCGTGAGCGCTGGCAGTCGCGTATCCGCTATTTACTGGTCGATGAATACCAAGATACCAACACCAGCCAATATGAGTTGGTTCGTTTACTGGTGGGAGAGCGTGGTCGCTTGACGGTAGTAGGTGACGATGACCAATCTATCTATTCATGGCGTGGTGCAAAACCGCAAAACTTGGTGTTGCTGGGTGAGGACTATCCAAATCTTCGCTTGATCAAACTCGAGCAAAACTATCGCTCAACCAGCCGAATATTACGTGCGGCGAACATCTTGATCGCCAACAACCCACACGTTTATGAAAAGTCACTATTCTCAGAGATCCCAGACGGTGAAAAGCTCAAGGTACTGAATGCTAAGAATGAAGAGCATGAAGCAGAGCGTATTACCGGCGAGATCATCGCCCACAAGTTTTTGAACCGTACTGAATACAAAGATTACGCAGTGCTTTACCGTGGTAACCACCAATCACGCTTGATTGAAAAAGCGCTGATGCAGAACCGTGTGCCTTACAAGATCTCTGGCGGTACCTCTTTCTTCGCGAGAGCCGAGATTAAAGACATCATGGCTTACCTGCGTGTGTTGGTGAACCCTGATGATGACAACGCCTTCCTACGTATTGTAAACACACCGCGCCGAGAGATTGGTCCGGTGACGCTTGAGAAGTTAGGCAGCTACGCCAATATGCGTGGCAAGAGCTTGTTTGAAGCCAGCTTTGAGATGGGCTTGGAACAAACGCTGACTGGTCGAGGTTTAGAAAATTTGCGCCGCTTCGGTGACTGGATTGTTCGTATCTCAGACAATGCCGAGCGTGGTAATACGGTTGAAGCCGTTCGTTCTTTGGTTCGTGACATCAACTACGAAGATTGGTTGTACGAAACCTCAGCGAGCCCGAAAGCCGCTGAAATGCGAATGAAGAACGTCTCTGATCTGTATAGCTGGATTGTGGCCGATCTTGAGGGTGACAACTACGATAAAGAAGAGAAAACCCTGCGCGAGGTGGTTCAACGTTTAACGCTGCGCGATATGATGGAGCGTGGTGAGGATGATGACGATGCAGATCAAGTCCAATTAATGACATTGCATGCATCGAAAGGTCTAGAGTTCCCATATGTATTCCTGATGGGTGCAGAAGAGGGCATCTTGCCGCACCAAACCAGTGTCGATGAAGGCAACGTAGAAGAAGAACGTCGTCTTATGTATGTGGGGATTACTCGAGCGCAGAAAGAGCTGACTTTTACTAAGTGTCGTGAACGTCGTCAATATGGTGAATTAATAAAGCCAACACAAAGCCGCTTCCTCGATGAGCTGCCGCACGATGATGTGGAGTGGGAAAGCGTTAAGAAGCCTCAATCCGCTGAAGAAAGAATGGAAAAAGGGCAGGCGCACATTGCGAATATTCGAGCGATGTTCAACAAGAAGTAATGCCCTACTTTAATCGCACTATATAGAAGCCAATAAAAAAGGTGACCATGAGGTCACCTTTTCTGAATCTGGCATTTTTAATTACAGACCGGCAATCATGTGCTCGATAGCATCTTTGATTTCGTCGTCTGAACAATCCATACATGAACCTTTCGCTGGCATCGCATTGAAGCCGTTGATTGCGTGGTCAGCTAGAATGTCGCGACCTTGAGCAATGCGAGGACCCCAGTCACCAGCATCACCTGTTTTAGGTGCGCCACTTACGCCAGATGCGTGACAAGCGATACAAAAGGTACCGTAAACTGCTGCGCCATCACGAGGGCCTGTTGGTTCTGCGGCTACTGGCTCGCTGCCGACTAGGTAAACTTGGCCAACTGGTTTGATGCGTTCAGCAATTGCATCGTGCTCCGCTTCGCTTAGGCCTGCAGCCATTGCGCCAGTTGAAAAGGTTAAAACTGCGATGACAACGCTTAAAATTCGACGAGACATATCCATTAAACTCACTTTACATTCCCAAGGTAAGTACATGCTTACCAATTTATAGTGTTGGAAGGGTGTTTTGGCTTTAACCAGCAAAGAGCAACTGTTAAACCAATGTAAATAATGGGTGATTATATCCCGATAAGTTGTTGCAATAAACAACAACTTATAAGCTGTGGCGGGTTGTAGTACTCAAATAAGGGGTTTATCACATATTAACTGTCGAAAAAGAGACCAAACAGAAAAAAAAGTTAAAAAAGTACTAGACGGCATTGGGTGATATACGTATTATTCCACTCCGCCGACAGGGCATGCGCCTGTAGCTCAGCTGGATAGAGCGTTGGCCTCCGGAGCCAAAGGCCGAAGGTTCGAATCCTTTCAGGCGCGCCATCCGGTCTCTTACTTCGGTAAGTGAGAAATTGGCAAAAAGAAATAATGGTGGCTATAGCTCAGTTGGTAGAGCCCTGGATTGTGATTCCGGTGGTCGCGAGTTCGAATCTCGTTAGCCACCCCATTCTTTCTTTACAAAATATCGGTAGCTTCGGCTTCCAGTGTTGATTCATTATTCCCAAGAGTCGATACAAAACTAGTCGGTGAATAGCGCAGCTTGGTAGCGCATCTGGTTTGGGACCAGAGGGTCGGGGG
>NZ_JBFSUV010000074.1:0-13402 GCF_041467515.1 Vibrio sp. 10N.247.311.12 | reverse complement strand
GCTTGTACGGTGGTGTGAGAGGACGGAGGCCGTGAGGCCTCCTCCTACTCGATTAGTCTGGATTAGTCTAAACTGGACTGAATGTTCTGTGTGGAGCCTAAATCGGAGCACCACTATGGAATTTGAAGTCGCTGTCTTCTGAAGTGATAAGATCAGCTTCTACTTGAGCAAAATGCGAAATACGCTCTGAAATATCTTTCCCTGCGATCTGTTCTGCTAGCTCAAGGTAATCTTGGTAGTGGCGAGCTTCTGAACGAAGTAGAGACACGTAAAACTTCTCCATGTCTTCTTCCAAGAAAGGAGCCAATTTAGCGAAGCGCTCACAAGAGCGAGCTTCAATAAACGCACCGATGATAAGCTTATCAACCAGAGCATCAGGCTCGTAAGTCTTAACTTGTTTGATCAAGCCCTTAGCGTAACGACCCGCCTCGATTGGCTGGTAAGTCACGCCTTTCTTCTCCATCAACTCCATGACTTGGTAGAAGTGATGCAGCTCTTCTTTGATCAGTAAAACCATCTTATCGATTAGGTCAGCACCGTAATTACAGCCTTCTTTCGCTGTGATTTGCTTGGATACGTTGCTTTTACCACGCAGAGACTCTAAGTCTCCGATACGACGGTAAGCAAATTGCTCGTATGGCAAAATCCATTCATTCAGTTGCTTCGCGCTTTCTTTATCGACGGCGTACTTGCGAATAAGGAATAAAGCACTCTGTGCAGCCTTAAGTTCACACAGCATGTGATCGCGTAGAATGATGTGAAGATTTTCTGGCTTTTTGGCTTCATCTATCCATGAATCTGGCGTTTCGGCTTTAAGAAAAGAGTGGATTGGAGCGAGTAATTCTTGATACATGGTCAGGGAAAGTTTGTTGATAATGCGGGGATTTTATCACAGCTCAAGAGATCTCCCTATACAGAGAAAGGAAATTCAACAGCTACAAAAAAGGCCGCCTATTTAATGTAAATAAGGCGGCCTTTAAGTGTTGAGTTAGACTGTTACCATTTCTTCTTCTGACCGAAGAGGGCATCCATATCGTCTTCTCGTTCTTTAGATTCCATCTGCTGCAAATCTTGAGCGTTTTTGTCTTGGCGTTTCTGGTCAAGCTCGTTAAGCATCTGTTGAAGCTTTTCTTTGGCTTGATTAGAGTACGAGTCGTTCTTAGTCGCCAAAGCATCAATACCTTTGCGTAATAGCTGAATCGCTGTTCCCGGTTGTCCGCGAGAAATCGAATCGTTTGCACGTTTGATAACATTTTCAATGTTAATACGGATTTGAATTGTTTCTAGGCGAGCATTTTCAACCACATAAGCTTGAGTCTCGAAACGGCCTTTATTGTGCTCGTTGCGCACCGTATCACGCAGGCGTTTAACTAACTTAAGCATCATGATCGCTTGCTTGTCACTACTTGGTACGCGGAAAGCGGTACTCTCGCCACCTTTGTAGTTCTCTTTTAGCTGAGTGATTTGTTGTTTTACGCTTTCAATGCGTTGGGCAAGCTGCTTATTTTTTGGATCGAGTTGATACATGTTTTCTAATGCATCAAGAATTCGATTGTTTAAGCATACAAGAAGATCTTGGCTAAACGGCATGTGATGAGCGTTGCCAATCAGTTCTTCTGTACCGTCAATAATGGTTAGATAACGAGAAGCTTCCTGTTTCTTCGCTGTTTCTACCTTAACTTTATATTGAAGCATGATGTTGTAGCCTAAAACTAACACCAAAAGAACGGCTACTAAGACGATTATTAAACCAATATTCATATATTTGAGTCTGCTTATTATTTTCTATAGCTAACTGGAGAGGATACACGATTCCATTGTGTATCGGCACTCGTAAATTGCAATTTCTGATTATCTCTTGTTGAGCGAAATCGGCAATCAAAACTTACCAACTAATGTATGAGAATGAGGGTTGGGTTGCAAAGCGTTAGTGATATTTTTGTTTGTTAAGCTAGAAAAACTCAATTTTTCTGTCATTTTTGTGTTCGAAGCGTTATAACTATTAATTATATTACACGCGACTATAACGCTCTCTTTGCAAATAAGTTAGCACAGAAATGAGTAAAGGATTACGAGGTTAGATATGAAGTTACAGCAACTGAAGTACATTGTTGAGGTTGTAAACCATAACCTAAATGTTTCAGCTACAGCAGAGAGTTTGTACACATCTCAGCCTGGCATTAGTAAGCAAGTTAGATTACTTGAAGACGAACTAGGCATTCAGATTTTTGAGCGTAGCGGCAAGCATCTAACGCAGGTTACCCAAGCGGGTGAGGATATCATTCGTATCTCTCAAGAGATTTTGGCGCGCGTTGAAAGCATTAAAGCGGTAGCGGGTGAACACACACATCCAGAGATGGGTACATTGAATATTTCAACGACTCATACTCAAGCTCGTTATGCACTGCCTGATGTGATTAAAGGTTTCACGGCGCGCTATCCAAAAGTATCGCTTCACATGCACCAAGGTACGCCAAGCCAAATGTCAGAAGCCGTCGCTAAAGGTACAGCGAATTTTGCGATTGCAACGGAAGCGCTACACCTTTACCAAGATGCGATTATGCTGCCTTGTTACCACTGGAACCGTTCGATCGTCGTGACCAAAGATCATCCCCTGGCACAGAAGCGTAATATCACGATCGAAGATCTTGCGGCTTACTCTCTCGTGACTTATGTATTTGGTTTCACTGGCCGTTCTGAGCTTGATACCGCGTTTAACAAAGTAGGTTTAACACCGCGTGTTGTGTTTACTGCGACCGATGCAGACGTAATCAAAACCTACGTTCGTATGGGCATTGGTGTTGGTGTCATTGCAAGTATGGCCATCGACCAAGAACAAGATACTGACCTGGTCGCTATTGATGCTAGTCATTTATTTGGTGCAAGCACCACCAGCATTGGCTTTAGAAAAGGCACTTTCCTGCGTTCGTACATGTTTGATTTCATGGAGCGTTTCGCCCCGCATTTAACTCGACCTGTTGTTGAACAAGCTATCTCTTTAAAATCGAATGATGAGATCGAAGAGATGTTTAAGGATATCGATCTGCCGGTGAGATAGTGATTAGAACATTACAAGACTAGAAGCTCGGAAGCATTTCTAAATTTTAAATCGGTCTGTTATCAGGCCGATTTTTGTTTTAATTATGTGTCATCCTCAAACGTTCGCATCTCGATAACTTTTCTTTACACTGCCTCTCTTTGCGCCGCATCTCATGTAGTGCCTTTCTATTTCGGCCTCTACCCTCTACAATCCACCCATCATAGGGGGAAGCATGCATTCACGATTCAAAATACTCGACTCATTTTTGTTAGAGCACCAAATTTATTGGCGTTCAGAGCCCTTCCATCTATGTCGAACTCACCAAACACCATGGCGCAATGTGAATCGTCCTCTTGTTGATTGGTTAGAAGGCTTGAGTATTCAGCGCATTCAAACGTTGAAAGAGCAGCCTCAGCTATTGGCCGATGAATTGACTCTTTTCCTCCCTCAATTATATGCCGTTAACCAAAATATCCAGTTTGAAAGAGCGACACTTGCCGGGTTAAAGCTTGCTCGCGGTACTGGAGATGGTATTCCTGGAAGAAAGTTGCAACAAATTGTTTCGATGGGAGAAGCTGTGCTTGAGAACCATTATGGAAAAGAGTGGTTGGAATGGTGTTCTGGTAAAGGCTTTCTTGGTCGAATCCTATCTCAGCAATCGGATCAAAAAGTCACTAGCTTTGAATGGCAGCAATCGTTATGCGAAAGCGGACAAAAGATTGCGGATGACCAGAAGTTAGCGATGGATTTTGTTCAAGGAGATGCGTTTTCAGACAAGGCCGATGACGTGTTTAATTCGTACCAACATGCCGTGGCCCTTCATGCTTGTGGTGATCTTCATGTTGAGCTAGTTAAAAAGTCAGTGTCACATGGGCTACCAGCGGTCACTATTTCTCCTTGTTGTTATCATCTTATTCGAGACGAAAACTATCAAGCGATGTCTTCTATCGCGAAAAGCTCAGCATTAACGTTAAGTAAGAGCGACTTGAGAATCCCGCTTCAAGAAACCGTTACTGGTGGTGAAAGAGTAAAAAGACATCGTCAACTAGAGATGAGCTATCGTCTAGGCTTCAGCCAGTTGCTTAAGGCTGAACTTAACATTGACGAATACATTCCTGTACCGAGCATCAAAAAATCAGAGTTAGCTGAGGGTTTTGAATCTTTCTGCCGTTGGGCATCTGAAGTGAAAGAGCTATCGCTGGGCTCAGATATTGATTTTGACTCTTATTTGATTCAAGGCGAAGCGCTTTTCTGGGAAATGGAAAAGCTGAGTTTGGTTCAACAAGTCTTTAGACGACCATTAGAGATATGGCTGGCTTTAGATCGCGCTATCTATCTGCAAGAGCAAGGTTATGAAGCTACGATTGAAGAGTTCTGTGAACGCAGTATTACGCCAAGAAATCTATTGATTCATGGGGTTAAAATCGAGCGCTAGTGGTAAACCGTACTGTTACGTGTTTTTACGAACTAAATCCATTAATGCAAAAAAGCCAGCGCGACATAATGTCGTACTGGCTTTTTGTTTAATGTGTATGAGTTAACTGAACGCTTCAACGAGAAGATTATTGCGTTCAGTTAGTCATTACATCATTAGTTAAACATTGCGATTGCTTCTGCTGGGTCTACGTATTCAAGGTCAAAGCTTTCTGCAACTTCTTTACAAGTTACTTTACCGTGAATAACGTTTAGACCTTCTAGGAAGCCTTCATCAGATAGAAGTGCTTCGCGGTAGCCTTTGTTCGCTAGCTTAACAATGTAAGGAAGTGTTGCATTGTTTAGTGCGTAAGTTGAAGTACGAGCAACAGCGCCAGGCATGTTTGCAACACAGTAGTGAACTACGTCATCAACAATGTAAGTTGGGTCTGCGTGAGTGGTTGCGTGAGAAGTCTCGAAACAACCGCCTTGGTCGATTGCAACATCAACAACTGCTGAACCTGGCTTCATCTTAGCGATGTGCTCTTTTGTAACCAATTTTGGAGCTGCTGCGCCAGGAATTAGTACTGCACCAATTACTAGGTCTGCTTCTAGAACATGCTTCTCAATGGCGTCTTCAGTAGAATAAACCACTTTTGCGCGACCTTGGAATTCTTCATCAAGTCGACGCAGTGTATCTACGTTACGGTCAAGAATTGTAACATCAGCGCGAAGGCCTACAGCCATACGTGCTGCGTTAGCACCTACAACACCGCCACCAACAACAACAACTTTTGCTGGTTCAACACCTGGAACGCCACCAAGAAGAAGACCACAACCACCGTTAGATTTCTCTAATGTTTGTGCACCTGCTTGAATAGACATACGACCAGCTACTTCAGACATTGGTGCTAATAGTGGCAAGCGACCCATATTATCTGTTACAGTCTCATAGGCTACGCAGACAGCTTTGCTCTTGATAAGCTCTTCAGTTTGTGGAAAATCTGGTGCAAGGTGTAAATAGGTAAATAATATTTGCCCTTCGCGAAGCATAGCTCGCTCGACAGCTTGAGGTTCTTTAACCTTTACAATCATCTCTGCTTTCGCGAAAACGTCAGCAGCAGTAGGAAGAATGGATGCGCCTACAGCGATGTAATCATCGTCTGAAAAACCGATACCAGTACCGGCATTGGTTTCTACAAAAACTTGGTGGCCGTGTGAGATTAGTTCTCTCACGCTAGCTGGGGTCATACCAACGCGGTATTCGTGGTTCTTGATTTCCTTAGGTACGCCAATTATCATCCTGACTCCTCATTTTATTTTGGTTGTTTTATCTATGTGTAGGGTAATTCTGTCGAATTAATATCTAGTATAGATAGGTTTAGATAAAATTTGATACTGAATATTAAAAAGTTGTAGTATATTTTTTTGCAAGGAAGTAATAAGGTGGAATAAAAAATGGCAGACAATTATAAGAAGCCGTCCAAGGAACTAGATCGTATTGACCGCAACATTCTTAATGAGTTGCAAAAAGACGGTCGTATCTCAAACGTTGAACTCTCAAAACGAGTAGGACTTTCTCCAACTCCATGTCTTGAACGTGTTCGTCGTTTAGAACGTCAAGGTTACATTACTGGGTACACAGCGTTGCTGAACCCACAGTACCTTGATGCTTCACTTTTAGTGTTTGTTGAAATTACGTTGAACCGTGGTGCGCCAGATGTGTTCGAACAATTCAACACCGCTGTGCAGAAACTGGATGACATCCAAGAGTGTCATTTAGTGTCGGGTGATTTTGACTATCTTCTAAAAACACGTGTATCTGATATGGGTGCTTACCGTAAGCTACTGGGTGATACGTTACTTCGTCTACCGGGCGTAAACGACACTCGAACTTACGTAGTAATGGAAGAAGTGAAACAAACCAATCAACTTGTGATTAAAACTCGTTAGTCACAATTGGTGAAATGAAAGAAAGCGGACATTTGTTCCGCTTTCTTGCTTTCTGGAATTGGGTTTTTCTGTTTGATATGGTTAAATCAACAGTAGTTTCATTGAAACGAGCGGCTTTGGCCGCTCGAGATGTTTTTATCCCGTTTAATTATTAAGTTGGTTTATGTTCAAGCAGAGCAGTAATAAAGTAGAAACAATCATTAAAACGAGTGAAGAGCCTCAGTCTCCTCGTTTGAGTGGTTCTCAACGTCTCAAAGAGTGCAGTCTGATTCTCGGTGTTCTCTTCTCTATTCTACTTGCCGTTGCGTTATTAACTTTTAGTCCTGCAGACCCATCATGGTCGCAAACGGCGTGGGGTGGTGACATTCAAAATGCGGGTGGCTACCTAGGTGCTTGGTTGGCGGATACGCTTTTCTTCGTATTTGGCTCTTTGGCTTACCCTCTGCCTATCTTAGTGACGGTTGCTGCGTGGGTTTTATTCCGCAAACGTAATGAAGACGAGCAGATCGACTTCATGCTGTGGGGCACTCGCTTACTTGGCCTGACTATCCTAATTCTTACGAGTTGTGGTTTAGCGGATATCAACTTTGACGACATCTGGTACTTTTCATCCGGTGGCGTGGTAGGTGACGTTTTAACAAGCCTTGCACTTCCAACGTTGAATGTTCTTGGTAGTACGCTGGTTCTTCTTTTCTTATGGGGTGCTGGTTTCACTCTATTAACCGGTATCTCTTGGCTAAGCATTGTGGAATGGTTGGGTGAATGTGCCATCAAATTTTTCACGTCTACTGTTAATAAGGCTCGTGGCCAAGACCAAGAGCTGCTTGAGCCTCAATTAAGAGAATCAGCAGACCGCGATTTAATCGAAGAACGTCATCAGCAGCATCAAGCGCCAACTTACCGCGATGTTCCTGCTATAGAAGGCAACAAAGAATCAACAGAGCATGATCCGCTAGATCCTGCGATGAGTTTTTCTGCGACCAATGAGTCGGCAGACGTGGCGACAAATACGCGAGACAATGCTGCATCGCCGAAGCGTCATTACAATATTCATATGCCTGTCGATGCTCCTGCGAAACAAGAAGCTCCTGTTCATGAAGAACCTCAGGTTCAGCCTCAAGCGGTAATTGAGTCAGAGCAAACGATCCCTGCAGCAGCTGTTTACCAAGCGCCAGAAGAACCGCTAGAAGAAGGTATTGAGCGCTCTAAACAGTTGAATGCAACGATAGAGCAGCTAGAAAATGCGGCCATGTATGAAGATGACCTAGCAGAACAAGATCAGGTTGACGCGCATGATTCTCAGGTTGCTTACCAACAATACATGCAGAACGAACAACCAGAAGTTGGCCCTGCTCATGCTGACCTTAGAAGTGCTGAACCAGAATTAGATAGCTCACCACAAGTAAATGGCGAATTTGGTTCTGAAGATGTTCAACCTGAATCTTTATACGCTTCACCTATGGGCGAGCCAGAAACAACCGTGGAAGACGATTTCTCTGCACAACCTTCACCGTTTGATGTTACGGAAGAGCAAAGCTACCAACAGGGCTCAGAGCTTGAATCAGAACAGGCTGAAGCTGAATTAGCTGACGCAGCATTAATCGAAGAACAGTTTGAACCTTTCCCTTATCAAGAAGAACATTCAGAACCTGAACAGCCAACAGCACAAAACCTAGAGCCAACTGTTGATCTTCCTTGGGAAGAAGTAACGGAAGAAGAACCTGCGCATCAAGATCAAGATCAAGATGTCGCCGCATTCCAAAGCATTGTTTCTGAAGCCCAAGCGAATATGGCAGCGGCGCAGAATCCGTTCTTGGTTCAACAAGATGTTAATTTACCTAAGCCTGCTGAGCCATTACCCACGCTTGAATTGTTATTCCACCCTGAAAAGCGTGAAACCTTTATTGACCGTGATGCGCTAGAGGCAATTGCTCGTCTTGTTGAATCTAAGCTAGCGGACTACAAGATCAAAGCAGACGTTGTCGACATTTTCCCAGGTCCAGTAATCACTCGATTCGAACTTGATCTGGCTCCAGGTGTGAAAGTAAGCCGTATTTCTGGCCTTTCTATGGACTTAGCGCGTTCGCTCTCTGCATTGGCAGTACGTGTCGTAGAAGTGATTCCGGGTAAACCTTATGTTGGCTTAGAACTGCCGAATATGAGTCGCCAAACGGTATTCTTCTCAGACGTGGTTGCTAGCCCTCAGTTCCAAGAAGCGAAATCGCCAACGACAGTGGTTCTAGGACAAGACATCGCTGGTGAAGCCGTTATTGCTGATCTATCGAAAATGCCTCACGTTCTGGTTGCAGGTACAACCGGTTCTGGTAAGTCGGTAGGTGTGAACGTAATGATTCTGAGTATGCTTTACAAAGCATCACCGGAAGATGTTCGCTTCATCATGATCGACCCGAAAATGCTTGAGCTATCGGTTTATGAGGGTATTCCTCATCTATTGTCTGAAGTGGTAACCGACATGAAAGATGCGTCGAACGCCCTTCGTTGGTGTGTTGGCGAGATGGAACGACGTTATAAGCTGATGTCAGCATTAGGCGTTCGTAACATTAAAGGTTACAACGATAAGCTTAAGATGGCAGCGGAAGCGGGTCACCCAATTCACGATCCACTGTGGAAGCCGGGCGACAGCATGGACCCAGAAGCGCCATTGCTTGAGAAGCTGCCTTACATTGTGGTTATCGTTGATGAATTTGCCGACCTAATCATGGTGGTTGGTAAGAAGGTTGAAGAACTGATTGCACGTTTGGCACAAAAAGCACGTGCGGCGGGTGTTCACTTGATCCTAGCGACGCAACGTCCATCAGTGGATGTTATTACTGGTCTTATTAAAGCGAACATTCCAACCCGTGTGGCCTTTACGGTATCAACTAAAACGGATTCACGAACTATCCTTGACCAAGGTGGTGCGGAATCACTATTGGGCATGGGTGATATGCTTTACTTGCCACCGGGTTCTAGCCATACAACTCGTGTTCACGGTGCCTTTGCATCTGATGACGATGTACACGCAGTCGTGAATAACTGGAAAGCGCGTGGTAAGCCAAACTATATTGATGAAATCACCAACGGCGAACAAACCCCAGAAACCTTGCTTCCGGGTGAGAAGATGGAAGGTGATGAAGAGGTCGATCCTCTGTTTGATCAAGTGGTAGAACACGTTGTTCATTCACGTCGTGGCTCAGTTTCAGGCGTACAGCGTCGATTCAAGATTGGCTACAACCGTGCTGCACGTATTGTCGAGCAACTTGAAGCTCAAGGTATAGTAAGTGCTCCAGGTCATAACGGTAACCGAGAAGTCTTAGCACCAGCGCCACCAAAAGATTAGTTCCGGTAGGAACTCATAACTATTCAGTCGGTCAAATCGAAAATATGACCGACTTATGTTCTAACAGGATTATTGATGAAAAAAGTATTCGCACTTTTATTTATGAGCTTCTCAGTGTTTGCTTCTCCGAAAGAAGAGTTGAGTAGCCGCTTGGCATTAAACGCAGGCTTCAGCGCTGACTTTAAACAAGTCGTGACCAGCCCTGATGGTGATGTTGTTATGGAAGGTGAGGGCACGGTAGAGATTGCACGCCCAAGCCTGTTCCGCTGGGAGACCACGTTCCCTGATGAAAACTTGTTGGTATCTGATGGCCAAAGCTTGTGGTACTACAGCCCGTTCATTGAGCAAGTGAGCATTTATTGGCAAGAGCAAGCGACATCACAGACACCTTTTGTCCTGCTTACACGTAACCAAGAAAGTGATTGGGATAACTATAATGTGGTGCAAACGGGTAACCAATTCACGCTAACGCCAACTGCTGTCGATTCTAATCAGGGCGACTTCCAGATTAATATCACCGAAAAGGGCATTGTTCAGGGCTTTAATGTGATTGAACAAGACGGTCAAAAAGGTGAGTTTACCTTTAGCAATGTTGATTTGGGTAAACCTGCAGCAGACCGCTTTACTTTTGTGGCACCGGAAGGTGTCGAGGTCGACGACCAAAGAAACTGATCTAAACAAGCAGATCGTTTGGTAGTACGTCGATAGGCATTAATGCCATCAACGAATCAAGAGATTGCAATTGAGTAATTACAGCTTAGATTTTGCGGGGGACGAAGATTTTCGTCCCCTTGCTGCTCGTATGAGACCGGAAACTGTCGAACAGTACATCGGTCAGCAGCATATATTAGGCCCAGGTAAACCACTTCGCAGAGCGTTGGAAGCGGGCCATATCCACTCGATGATTTTGTGGGGGCCTCCGGGCACCGGTAAAACGACGTTAGCCGAAGTTGCAGCAAACTATGCGAATGCTGAAGTGGAACGCGTATCGGCGGTAACCTCGGGCGTAAAAGACATTCGTATTGCAATTGAAAAAGCGCGCGAGAACAAGCAAGCAGGGCGCAGAACCATCCTGTTTGTGGACGAAGTCCATCGCTTTAACAAAAGTCAGCAAGATGCTTTTCTGCCTCATATCGAAGATGGCACCGTGACCTTTATTGGTGCGACGACAGAAAACCCATCTTTTGAACTGAACAACGCTTTGTTGTCACGTGCGCGTGTCTACAAACTGACGTCCCTGAACACAGATGATATTTCTCTTGTCATTCGCCAAGCGATTGAAGATAAGCAACGTGGGTTAGGTGATGTGCCTGTTGATTTTGCTGATAATGTTTTAGATCGCCTTGCAGAACTGGTTAACGGCGACGCGCGTATGTCGCTTAACTACCTTGAACTGCTGTATGACATGGCAGAAGACAACGATAAAGGCGAGAAAGCGATAACCTTGCAGTTGTTGGCTGAAGTGGCTGGTGAGAAAGTCGCTCGTTTCGATAACAAGGGTGATATTTGGTACGACCTAATCTCCGCGGTTCATAAGTCAATTCGTGGCTCAAACCCTGATGCGGCCTTGTACTGGTCAGCACGAATGATTGCTGCGGGTTGTGATCCTTTGTATATTGTTAGACGCTTGCTGGCGATTGCTTCTGAAGATATCGGTAACGCTGATCCTCGCGCCATGCAGGTAGCGATGTCGGCTTGGGATTGCTTCACGCGCATTGGCCCTGCTGAAGGGGAGCGTGCGATTGCGCAGGCGGTTGTTTATCTCGCATGTGCACCAAAGAGTAACGCCGTTTACACCGCGTGGAAGCAAGCGTTAACAGATGCTCACAATCTTCCTGAATATGAAGTGCCGCATCATTTGCGAAATGCACCGACAACTTTGATGAAGGACATGGGCTACGGGCAAGAATACCGTTATGCTCATGACGAACCAGGAGCCTACGCCGCTGGTGAAAAGTATCTGCCTCCTGAAATGGGAGAGAAGCAATACTATTTCCCAACAAAACGAGGCTTAGAGACCAAAATTGGCGAGAAGCTAGATTATCTGGCGGATTTGGACGCAAAAAGCCCACAAAAACGCTATGAAAAGTAGTCTTTTTTGGATATCGTTACCTAGTCATAAAATTTCAATTAAATCGTTATAAATTGGTCGAAATAACACCAGTTTTAGGGGTTTAGCAGTGATTCAGTAGCAAGCTACTGAATATTCAAATAACTAAAGCATAGGATTAGCAATGCTGGATTCTAAATTACTTCGAGCTGAGCTGGATGAAACAGCGGCAAAATTAGCACGTCGAGGCTTCACCCTTGATGTAGAGACAATTCGTGAACTTGAAGAAAAACGTAAGTCCCTTCAGATGAAAACTGAAGAGCTACAAGCGTTACGTAACTCTCGATCGAAGTCCATTGGTCAAGCGAAAGCAAAAGGCGACCATGAAGAAGCTGAGCGTATCCTTGCAGAAGTAGGCAACTTAGGCGCAGAACTAGACCAAGCTAAAGTAGCATTGGCTGATCTTCAATCTGAGCTAGAAACGATCACAATGTCTATTCCTAACCTACCTGATGCAGAAGTGCCAGATGGTAAAGATGAAGACGATAACGTAGAAGTTTCTCGTTGGGGTCAACCTAAGACTTACGACTTTGAAGTGAAAGATCACGTCGATCTTGGCGAAATGTCTGGCGGTCTTGATTTTGCTAGCGCAGTTAAAATCTCGGGTTCTCGTTTCATCGTGATGAAAGGCAAATTTGCACGTCTACACCGTGCTATTGCTCAGTTCATGCTGGACCTTCACACTGATGAGCACGGCTACACAGAAATGTACGTACCGTATCTAGTGAACCACGATAGCCTTTACGGTACTGGTCAACTTCCTAAGTTCGGCGAAGACTTGTTCCATACAAGCCCGTTAACTGAACAAGTAAGTGACGTACCTCTTAAGACTCTATCGCTTATCCCTACGGCAGAAGTACCGGTAACGAACATGGTTCGTGACACGATTACTGATGAAGCTGAACTGCCACTTAAGATGACAGCTCACACTCCATGTTTCCGTTCTGAAGCGGGTTCTTACGGTCGTGACACTCGTGGTCTTATCCGTATGCACCAATTCGACAAAGTTGAGCTAGTACAAATCACTAAGCCAGAAGACTCAATGGCAGCGCTTGAAGAGCTAACAGGTCATGCTGAGAAAGTACTTCAACTTCTAGAGCTTCCTTACCGTAAAGTGATTCTATGTACAGGTGACATGGGCTTCGGTTCTGCGAAAACTTACGACTTAGAAGTATGGGTTCCAGCACAAGAGACTTACCGTGAAATTTCTTCTTGTTCAAACATGTGGGATTTCCAAGCGCGTCGTATGCAAGCTCGTTTCCGTCGTAAAGGCGAGAAGAAACCTGAACTTGTACACACACTAAACGGTTCTGGTCTTGCTGTTGGTCGTACTATGGTTGCTATTCTTGAGAACAATCAAGAAGCAGATGGCCGTATTGCTATCCCAACAGTACTTCAACCATACATGAGCGGCGTAACGCACATTGGTTAATTAGATTGATTAAGCATTAGGTTACTTATAAAACCCAGCCAACAGGCTGGGTTTTTTATGGTTCATCGCGGATTAGCGGGAACTAAAAACAAAAACGGTAGTAAGTGATATGGT